>JAYTVL010000040.1:0-8554 GCA_043744075.1 Pirellula sp.
CGCGTTATCGTCGAGCGAATAGGTAGTCGTATTGGTCGTGGCATCGTTATCGTTTGCGAAGGCAGTAATGCCAACAACCGTCCCATTGGCAGCGTTTTCGGCAACCGAATTCAACGCGTTGTTGGAGTCACTTATCGGCGACGTGTCGAATTCATCGACGTCAATTAGGTTGACTGTGAACACCTTATCAAACATTGCACCATCAGCGTCGGTGACTCGGACTGTAACTGCATGTGAAGTCGTGGCTTCGTAATTGAGTTGACTTGCGTCGGCTACCGTAATTGCGCCGGTCACTGCATTAATCGCAAAGCGACCACTTGCCGAATCAAGAAGCGAGTAACTAAATGAATCGCCTGCATCGAAATCGTTCGTCGAGATCGTCCCCACCGAACTACCGTTACTCAAATTTTCATTGATCGTCAGGCCAACTGCAGTCAGATCATACGGTGTATCGTTAGCACCTTGGATGGTGACGGTGATTTGGGTGGTAGAGGCCAATCCAGCCGTGTCAATCATTGTATAGGTAAAGACATCGGTGATCGTGTTGGCTGTTGTCCTAAGAGCTTGTACCGTGGCGTTGTTATTGTCGACGGTGTAGGTGTAAGCACCATTGGCTGCGATCGAGATGGAACCGTAAGTTCCCGTTACACTGGAGCTCACGTTGCCAGATGCACTTCCGACGGTTCCGGCTGCGACGCCATTTACCGTCTTCGTATCGCCCGAATCGACGTCGGTATCGTTAGTGAGTACATTGCCAGTTGGATTGGTACCTGCCGTTCCGTTGGTGACTCCGCCCGCTTCGGTGGCAGTGGCAGTGTCGAAAACGCTTACCGGTGCGTCGTTGGCACCTCGAATGGTGACCGTAATCTGCGTTGTGGAGGCTAGTCCAGCCGTATCTTGTACCGTGTAGGTAAAGACATCGGACAACGTGTTGGTTGACTGTCGAAGGGCCTGGACAGAGGCGTTGCTATTGTCGACGGTGTAGGTGTAGCTACCATCTGCCGCAATGGAAATGGCTCCAAAGCTACCGGTAACCGACGAACCGACTGATCCCGACGCGGAGCCTTGAACTCCGGCGGCGACGCCGCTAATCGCCTTGGTATCGCCAGCGTCCGGATCGATGTCGTTGGTGAGAACATTGCCGGTTGGGTTGAAGCCGGGTGTCCCATTGGCGTAACCACTGGCTTCGTCCGCGTTGACATTGTGCGCATACGCAACGGGCGCGTCGTTCTGTCCGTGGATCGTAATCACGATCTGCGTCGTTGATGTTGCCCCCGCCGAATCCTGAGCCGTGTAAGTAAACGTATCGGTCAGCGTATCCGAAAAGAGCAAGAGTGCTTGTACGGCCGTATCACTGTTGTCCACGGTATAGGTGTATGTGCCATCGCTGGCGATATTGATCGAGCCGTAGGCACCGGCTACGCTCGAACCCGTATTGCCTGCAGCCGAGGCCGTGATTCCTGCTGCCACTCCGCTGACAACCAGCGTGTCTCCAACGTCCGTGTCTCCATCGTTGGTTAGCACGTTCCCGCTAGGATTGGAACCAGTGGTGGCGTTGCCGAGTCCACCCGCTTCGGTGGCACTGGCTGTATCTGCGACTGTCGTGGGTGTATCGTTGGCACCATGAATCGTTATCGTGATCTGGGCGGTCGAGTTCGCTCCGGCGGTGTCTCGCACAGTGTACGAAAAGACTTCGACAAGCGTCTGGCCCGAATTGCGAAGCGCTTGCACGGTGGCATTGCTATTGTCAACGGTATAGCTATAGCTTCCATCGGCTAGGATGGAAACGGAGCCATAGCTGCCATTTACTACACTTCCGACGTTGCCCGATGTCGAGGACTGCGAACCAGCTTGAACACCGGTGACTGTCTTGCTATCGCCCGAGTCCACATCGGTATCGTTGGTGAGCACATTGCCAGTTGGGTTGACCCCCGCGCCGCTATTAGCAACCCCGCCCGACTCGGTCGCGGAAGCGTTATCATCAACAGCCAGTGGAGCATCGTTGGCCCCTTGAATCGTGATGGTCACCTGCGTGGTTGAAGTTGCCCCGGCTGTATCCTCGATGGTATAAGTGAATACATCACTGAGTGTGTTGCTGCTTGTGCGCAAAGCTTGGACCGCTGCGGAGTTATTGTCCACCAAATAAGTCAACGAACCATCGGCTGCGATAACAATCGATCCGTAATTGCCGGTAATCGAAGCGCCTACCGAGCCAGAAGCCGAGGATTGTGTTCCAGCTGCGACTCCGGTCACCGCTTTGGTATCGCTAGCATCGACATCGGTGTCATTGGACAGCACGTTGCCGGTAGCATTGCTTCCCGCGGTCCCATTGGAGACGCCCCCAGCTTCAACCGCAATCCGAGTTTCGGTAATCGTAATCGGGTTATCGTTGGCACCATTGATCGTGATAGTCACCTGCGTCGTCGATTGGTAGCCCAATCCATCTTGCATGGTGTAAGTGAAGATATCCGTCGCATGATCTCCACTGACCCGAAGTGCTTGTACAGAGGCATTGCTGTTGTCAACGGTATAAGCGAAACTGCCATCCGAATTGAGGAAGATCGAACCGAACGAGCCTGTAACGGATGTCCCAACAGAACCGCTAGCTGAACCAACTACCCCCGCTTGAACTCCTATCACCGACTCGCCATTGGGTGCAATGTCATTTGTCAGCACATTGCCCGTTGGATTGGTTCCAGCGGTTCCATTTGCGACGCCACCCGCTTCGACAGCTGTCGCCATGTCCGCAACCGCGATGGGCAAATCATCCGCTCCATGAATGGTGACAACCAGAGTTGTCGTCGATGTCAAACCGGCCGTATCGGTCATCGTGTACGTAAACGTATCGGTGATGGTTGGACTGCTGGCGTTGAGAGCTTCGACCGTTGCATTGCCGTTGTTCAACGTATACGTATAGGTGCCATTGGCATTGATTACCAATGAACCATACGTTCCGGCGACGGTTGATCCAACCGATCCGGAGGCTGATCCAGGGGTTCCGGCGGCGACGCCGATGACGGTCTTGGTATCTCCAGCGTCGACGTCTGTGTCGTTGGTTAGAACGTTGCCAGTTGGATCCGTGCCTGCAATGTTATTGCTGATGCCGCCCGCTTCTAACGCATCAGCTGTATTCGTCACAGCCACCGGAGCATCATTGCTTCCTTGGATGGTTATCGTCAGCGTCGCGGTAGCCTCCGCTCCGGCCGTATCCTGAATCGAATAAGTAAATACTTCGCTCAACGTTTGGGCTGAAGTCCGCAGGGCCTGGACAGCAGCGTTGTTATTGTCAACAGTATATGTGTAAGAACCGTTGGAAGCGATCGAAACCGATCCATAAGTGCCAGTCACGCTCGTTCCGACTAGTCCGCTTGCGGAGGCAGCCGCGCCAGCTACGACTCCGCTGACTGTTTTGGTATCGCCCGAGTCAAGATCCGTGTCGTTGGTGAGCACGTTGCCCGTGGCGTTGCTACCAGCTGATCCGTTGGAAACGCCACCCGCTTCGACAGCCACTTGCGAATCGTTGACCGCCGTTGGCGTATCGTTTTGCCCTTGTATGGTGACTACGATTTGAGTCGTCGAGCTAAGTCCAGCCGCATCCACCATTGTGTAAGAAAAAGTATCCGACAGCGTGTTGGCTGTCGTTCGCAGGGCCTGGACTGTGGCATTGCTATTGTCGACGGTGTAAGTGTATGAGCCATTCGAAGCGATGTTGATCGTTCCGAAAGTGCCAACGATGCCGGAACCCACCGCACCGGCAGGTGAACCAGTTACGCCTGCACTTACTGCCGTTACCGTTTTCGTGTCGCCGCTATCAACATCGAGGTCGTTGGTGAGCACATTGCCTGTTGGATTGGTACCAGCCGAACTATTCGCCAATCCGCCTGCTTCTGTCGCGGTCGTTGTATCGGCTGTGGCCGTTGGCCCATCGTTGGCGCCATGGATAGTGACCACAATCTGAGTCGACGAGGTGGCGCCGCCACCATCCGTAATCGTATAAGTAAAGGTGTCGGTCACGGTTTCGCCGGTCAGCCGCAACGCTTGAACTATGGCGTTGTTGTTATCGACCGAGTAGGTGTAAACCCCGTTGCTTGCGATGGTGATTGAGCCATAAGTTCCAGTGACGGAACTGGCGACATTTCCCGAGGCAGAGGCGACCACGCCGGATGCAACACCACTGACGGCCATCGTATCGCCAATATCGACGTCGGTATCGTTGGCCATGACGTTGCCGGAGGGGTTGGTACCGGCTGTTCCATTGGCATAGCCGCTGGCTTCGGTGGCCGAGGCGACATCGGCCACTGCAATCGCCGAGTCGTTGACGGAGGAGACAACCAACTGAGCTGTTGCCGATTGGGTGGAATAAGCATTCGTGCCACCAGATACCGTAGCATTGCCGTATTGCGGGCTGCTATCGGCTGAGGCGCTTCCGCTCGTTTGATCCCAAGCTTGGAAGGTAAACGTAGCTGTTTCGCCGTTGAGACCATCCGGCGTGTAGCGGACTTGTGTCGATGCACTCAGAAGCAAAGCGCTCGAGCTACTCACCGAACCGAAATTCGTCCAAGTCGAACCGGCCAAGTATTGCCAAGTCCCATTGCCGGTCATGGCGGTAATGGCAAGCCCTCTGGCCGCTCCCGTATCGACGTCGGCCCAACTAGCCAGTGTCAAGATCGTAGAGGCAGTCGTACTGGATGAGATGGTGTCTTCATTCGTACCGGTGAGTGGAACCGTAGCACTGTTGGTGATAATGGGCGCGTCGTTGACGGCGCTGACCACAATCGAGGCAACTTCGGTGGCGGAGCTAAATGCGGTCGTCGTACCGTTAACGGAGGTATCGACTTTGGTTCCGAAGGAGCTGGACGTTTGATCCCAAGCTCGGAAGGTAAAGCTAGCGGTATCTGCATTGAGGGCATCCGGGACGAAGCGAATCTTGTCCGTCGAACGAAGTAACAGTGAAGAATTTGCGGTGACGGTCCCAACTGCATTCCAGGTCGAGCCGCTGTCGGTCGAATACTGCCAGGTCCCGTTGCTGCTAGAAAGCGAAGTGATCGCGATCCCTTCCACGGGACCGGTATCGACATCGGTAATCCGATCGCCACCGGCACTGGATACTATCGCCGCGACTGTGTCACCAGGGCTATTGGTTGCATCTTCGGTGATGGTAGTGAGAGTCATGGTGCCAGCATTGTCCAGCACTGGCGCATCGTTGACCGCAGTGACGGTGATAGATGCTATTTCGGTGGCGGTGCTGAAAGCGGTCGTGGATCCGTTGGTGGACGTATCGACTTTGGTGCCAAAAGTTCCGGTCGATTGATCCCACGCACGGAAGGTAACGCTTCCTGCATCGGCATTTAGTCCATCGGGTACAAATCGCAGTTTGTCTGTGGCCCGCAACAGCAACGCTGACGTATTCGTAACCGCACCAACACTATTCCAAGTCGAGCCGTTGTCGGTCGAATATTGCCAAGTGCCGTTGCTGCTGACCACCGAGGTAATAGCGATACCCTCGACGGCACCTGAGTCGACGTCCGTAATGCGATCACCACCGGCGCTTAAGATAATCGACGACACTGTATCCCCTGAATTGGTCGTCGCGTCTTCCGTAATCGTCGACAGTGTCATCGTCCCGGCATTGTCGAGCAGCGGTGCATCATTGACTGCGGTGACGGTGATGGACGCGACTTCGGTAGCGGAACTAAACGCTGTAGTCGTTCCATTGGTCGACGTATCGACTTTGGTATCGAATGTACCCGACGTTTGATCCCAAGCACGGAAGGTAACACTTCCGGAATCCGCATTCAATCCGTCGGGTACGAACCGGAGTTTGTCAGTGGATCGCAGGAGCAAGGCTGAATTATCGGCAACGGCGCCTACGCTACTCCAAGTCGAACCGTTGTCCGTCGAATACTGCCAAGTACCATTACTGCTAGAGAGCGACGTAATGGCGATGCCTTCGATGGCGCCAGAATCAACATCGGTAATCCGATCGCCACCCGCGCTCAAGACAATGGCCGCTACAGTATCTCCAGTGCTATTGGTCGCGTCCTCGGTAATGGTAGCGAGCGTCATCGTGCCAGCGTTGTCAAGCACCGGCGCATCGTTGACGGCGGTAACCGTGATCGAAGCAACCTCGGTGGCCGTGCTGAAAGCGGTGGTCGTTCCGTTAGTCGATGTGTCGACTTTGGTACCGAATGCTCCCGAAGTCTGATCCCAAGCTCGGAAGGTAACGCTACCCGCATCAGCATTCATTCCATCGGGCACAAATCGCAGCTTATCGGTCGATCGCAACAGCAAGGCCGATGTGTTGGTTACCGCACCGACACTATTCCAAGTCGAACCATTATCGGTCGAGTATTGCCAAGTGCCATTGCTGCTAACCAATGAGGTAATGGCGATACCTTCGACAGGACCCGCGTCGACGTCGGTAATGCGATCACCACCTGCGCTCAAAACAATCGCGGCAACCGTGTCACCTGAGTTACTGGATGCGTCTTCGGTAATGGTTGTTAACGTCATCGTCCCGGCATTGTCCAGGACCGGCGCATCATTAACGGCGGTAACACTCGCGTCAATCACATCAGAGGCTGAGCTAAAGGCGGTGATGCCACCGTTGCTGCTCGTATCAACCTTGTTGCCCGCCGTGCCGGTTGTCTGGTCCCAACCGCGAACGGTCAGGGCTGAAGCCGATGTGCCGTTGTAATTCGAGCCTGGAGCGAAGTACAAACGAGTATTGGCATTGTCGGCTAACAACAACGACGATGTAGCATTGACGGTTCCGACGACGGTCCAAGTGGTTCCGTTGTTCGTGGTGTAATACCAAGTGCCATTGGTTTCATTGCTAGCCGTGATCGCAATGCCTTTGACGGCACCGCTATCGACGTCGCTGACTCCACCGGTAAAAGAACTGATGAGTGAACCGACAACTCCTGTTGGTACACCTGCATCCTCGGCCACCGAGATGCTGAGGGCTGTATCGACCAACACAGGTGCATCGTTCACTGCCGAGACAACTGCATCGATTACATCCGTGGCACTTGAGAAGGCAAAGGTTGTACCGTTGCTGCTCGTATCAACCTTGTTTCCCGCCGTGCCGGTTGTCTGATCCCAACCGCGAACGGTCAATGCTGATGCCGAAGTACCGTTGTAGTTAGATCCAGGTGCAAAGTAGAGGCGAGTATTGGCATTGTCAGCTAGCAACAAGGAACTGGTCGCATTAACTGTCCCGACGACTGTCCAGGTTGTGCCGTTGTTAGTGGTGTAGTACCAAGTGCCATTGGTCTCATTGCTAGCCGTGATGGCAATACCTTTGACTGCACCGCTGTCAACGTCGCTAACTCCACCGGTGAAGGAACTGATCAGCGAACCGACAACTCCAGTCGGAACACCAGCGTCTTCGGCCACCGAGATACTGAGGGCCGTGTCGCCCAAGACGGGGGAATCATTGACACTGCTTACCACGATCTGAGCTGTATCGGTGTTCGTCGAAAACGCAGTAGTTCCACCCGAGGATGCGGTTGTAGCGTAGTTGGCAGTTCCGTTAGTCGAGGCCGATCCGTTGGTTTGATCCCAGGCCTTGTAACTGAAGGTTGCCGTTTCGCCATTGTTGTTATCCGGGAGGTAGCGAACTTGAGTCGACGACGTGATCAACAAAGCGTTGGTCGAAGTCACGGCACCAAAGGTATTCCAAGTGGTTCCATCAGTAGAATACTGCCAAGTTCCGTTCCCGGTCTTGCCCGTGATGGCGAGCCCGCTGAGCGCACTGGTATCGACATCGGCCCATGTCGAACCGCTGAGGATTGCCGAAGCGAGCGTTCCAGTAGAAGTCGTGTTCTCGTCGGTCGTGGCTAGTGTGTGTGTATAACCATTAGTAACGGTCGGTGCATCGTTAACGCTGGTGACAACAATCTGTGCGGTGTCGGTATTGGTTGAAAACGCGGTGATTCCACCGGAGGATGCGGTTGTAGCATAGTTGGCAGTGCCGTTGGTCGAGGCGGTACCGCTCGTTTGATCCCAGGCTTTGTAGGAGAACGTGGCCGTTTCACCATTGTTGCTATCGGGCAGATACCGAACTTGTGTGGTGGATGTGACTAACAATGCGTTGGTGGATGTCACGGCACCGAAGGTATTCCAAGTCGTACCATCGGTAGAATACTGCCAGGTTCCATTCCCGGTCTTGCCCGTGATCGCGAGCCCGCTGAGCGCGCTGGTATCGACGTCTGCCCAAGTAGAGGACGTTAAGATGGCGGAAGCCAACGTACCGCTGGAGGTGGTGTCTTCGTTGGTGCCTGTGAGGTTATAGGTATAGCCACTGGCTACGGTTGGTGCATCGTTGACACTGGTGACAACGATTTGGGCGGTATCGGTGTTTGTGGAGAATGCGGTGGTACCTCCACTGCTGGCCGTGGTTGCATAGTTGGCGGTCCCGTTGGTCGAAGCGGTATCGCTCGTTTGATCCCAGGCTTTATAGGTGAAGGTGGCTGTTTCACCATTGTTACTGTCCGGGATGTAGCGAACTTGCGTAGTCGAAGTAATTAACAGTGCATTGGTCGAAGTCACG
>JAYTVL010000041.1:0-8552 GCA_043744075.1 Pirellula sp.
CCGTTGCTTGAATCAAGTCGGTCGGAATTCTCTGGCCGTTGGTCAAGTAACTGATTGGCAACGAACTACTTTGTATGCAGGAGAATAGGGAACCTAATCCACAAGATTCATCAAGATGTGTAAGAATCATTCTGCTGGGGCTTAGTTTTTGGAACGCTTGCTCGTATCGGAGAAACGATCGAACACTGCAGGTGCTTGGAATAACGAGGTGTGTTTCAGTGGGTTTCGCTAACTTCAACAATTGACTTTCTGATTCGATTGATGCGTAATCGACCGGGGAGCACCCGCTTGTATCTATTAAAACGTACCGACATCCTTCGAGGCCCTTCATGCACGATGGCAACTGATCGATCGATTCGGCAAATTCGAATTTCCAACCGAGCAGTTCAGCATATTTCTGCAACAAGTGGTTCGAACCCAACCGCAACGCATCCGTGGAAAGTACTCCGACCGAAACCCCTCTTTCCTTGGACAAATTCGCGGCGATTTTGGCGAGCGTAGTTGTTTTTCCGGCACCAGGCGGACCAACCAATGCAATGACCTGCTGTCGTGTGTCTTCCAATGCGATTGGTGGAGCCGCATGAACTAAGTCGCGTATCCAGCCTTGGATCTCCGAGCGAAGCGTCCAAACATCAACCTTCTCGGATGGACTATCTAAAAATCGAATAGCGTCAATCCATTGATTGGCAATAATCGAATCGATTCCGGCATCGATAAGTTCTCGATGGACTTGTTGTATTACACGATCTGGTCTTTCGAACTCCAAGGAGTCTTCCGTTGAGTTACCGCAACTCAATTCACTAACGTTTTTCGTGCCTTGGTGTGACGTTTCAACTGATGGGACGTAAGGGGCGACTGATTCAGAATTTTGGTCGTTTCCTGGTTGTTCTTTCGTGTCCGACTCGCACGGCGCGACATCATTTGGCGGCTGATCTGCTGATTTAGTACTTGCAGTCACCTCGATTCGAGAACGTCCAAGAATTCCGAAGCGCGCCGACTTTGTTTCCAAAATCGAAGCGTCCGGACCAAACTCGTTCCGGATTTGCTGGAAGGCATCTTGCAATGTTCTGGAGCGAAAGGTTTTGATACGAATCGGAGAGTTCATATTAGCAACTTAGGTCTACTGGTCACTGACCATAGCGATGGATTCGACACTTGTATCTCTCGATATTTCGTTGTAACTCAGGACCCGAAGATCGGGCAAAGCTTCTTGTGTGATCTGCCGAAGGGGAACGCGAATCTTTGGACTAACAACAACACATCTCGGTTTTCCAAGCTGGTCTAGCTTTTTGATTTGATCGGCAATTCGATTGCAAGTTTTGGAAATTGAATCGGGCGACATTCGGATGAAGATACCGCGATCCGTTTGTTCGGTACCTGCGGCGATACGATCCTCCATTGCAGGGTCGAGCGTAATGACTCGCAATACCCCAGAACTGTCGCGATAGCGGTGCGAAATGGTTCTTGCCAATCGATGGCGTACGTATTCCGTTAACCAGATCGGGTCCTTGATCCTGTGAGCGTAGTCTCCGAGCGTTTCGAGAATGATACTTAGTTGCCGAATAGGAATATCCTCGCGAAGTAGGTTTTGAAGCACTTGTTGTACTTCTGCAAGTTTCATTTGCCCTGGTATCAATTCATCGACAACGGTTGCGGCTGTCTTTTTGAGTTGGTCGATGAGCTGTTTCGTAACTTCGCGAGTCAGGAGTTCATCAGCGTGTTTCCTTGCTGTTTCTTGGACATGTGTTGCGAGGACGGCACCGCACTCAACAACCTGATAACCGTAGATTTCTGCTTGCTGTCGGTTTCTCGGATCGATCCAAACGGCTCGTTTCCCGAATGCCGGATCGGTGGTTTCGTCTCCCGGGATTGCGCCCTTGGTTAGGCCCGTGTCGATGGCTAACAATCGATCTGGACGAAGTATGCCAGTCGCAATTCGATTGCCTGCCATTTCAAGCTCATAGGAATACTCAGGCAAGCTCATTCGGTCTTTGATCCGAACCATAGGGAGCAGAACTCCCATCTCCGTAGCAAGCGTGGCCCGTACGGTCGCGATGCGCTTCATGAGGTCGCCGCCACGGTTTGGATCTGCTAAAATAATCAGTTTTGCCCCAAGCTCCAATCTTAATGGATCAACCTCCAGATAGTCTTCGACTTTCTTCTCAGGTGATGCTTTCTTGGCATTGTCTGCGTCTTGTCCTTTTTTTTGCACCAATTGGGCATCTTGTTTTTTTTGCCGCTGCATGATGAGTGCCAGCCCAATACAGCCGCCGCCCATCGTCACCATGGGGAAAGCCGGAAGCTGCGTAAAGGTCATCAATAGCAAGAAAACGCCGGAGATTATTAACGCTTGAGGACGCGAAAATATCTGTCGCAAAAACTCCCCAGAGAAATCCGATTTCTGTGTGCTTCGAGTGGTTAGCAGGGCGGCAGCCAACGAAATCAAGAACGCTGGCACTTGGCTTACAAGTCCGTCGCCGATGGTTAGCTTTGTATAAACGTTGGCGGCTTCCGCAAGTGTCATGCCGGAGTACATATACCCCATATAGAGCCCGCCCACAATGTTCAGCAAGGTGATTGCGATTCCAGCGATAGCGTCTCCGCGTACGAACTTGCTAGCACCGTCCATCGAACCGTAAAAGTCTGCTTGTTTCGTGATTTCTTCCCGGCGACGTTGGGCTACTTTTTCGTCGATTGCTCCGGCGCTCAAGTCGGCATCGACAGCCATTTGACGCCCTGGCATTCCGTCCAATGCAAAACGTGCTGCAACCTCGCCGATTCGCGATGCACCTTTTGTTATTACGATGAAATTGATCAAGAAAATGATAATGAACAGGACGATCCCGACCTCAAGGGAGTCGCCTGACACAAACTCGCCGAAGGCTTGAATCACGTGCCCGGCAGCGTCCATTTTCTCCGTGCCTGTCCGTGTCAAGATCAGTCTTGTCGTGGCTAAATTCAATACCAGCCGAGAAAGGGTTGTTGCGACGAGCATGGCTGGGAAAATGTTGAACTCAAGCGGAGATTCGATGTAGATCGTTGTCAAAAGGATGACGACGGCGATTGCAATATTCGCAGAGAGCAGGATATCTAGCAGTGCTGGGGGGAGCGGAACCAGAATTACAACTAGGCAGGCAATGATCCCGATCGGAACAATGGCATGCCGGTGTCGTAAAAACAGTTTGGTCCAAAAATCCATCCAGGGTTTTCCTGTTGCAAGAACTTTAGAAAATCCGATAACTATTCGGAAAACTACCTAGGTTTACTGGGTGATGTCTATATCGTTTTGCGAATGCGGACGATAATGTACGTCATCAAGTGCCCCAAAACGGATTTGGTTTTCGCACTACTCAATCGATAGCATTAGCTTTTACGACGAATTCGGCGAATGGCATCTAACGAATCGCCTCAACACATCCAATACCCAGTTCTTTCGCCTCGGTTTTGGCACGGAATGCCCTCGAGAGTTTGGCTTCCATTACTGTTTAAAAACTCTTTCCGAGTATCCTTGACGCGGCTGCACATCGCCTCGGGCGTAACAGCATTCATGCCCATCTCAGATCTACTGGGACTGGCACAGCATTGCATCTACGGACGCAGAATCGCACAAATGCAACTTGCAGGTCCGCCTCTGTTCGTCCTTGGCCATTGGCGAAGTGGTACAACACTTCTCCACGAACTTCTCGGTTTAGATGACCGTTTCGCGTCTCCCACCACATTTCAGTGCTTCGCACCGTCCCACTTCCTTTTGACAGAATCCGTCGTTGCCAAGTACGGCAATTGGCTGATTCCGAATAGACGTCCAATGGATAACATGAAGGCAGGTTGGTCCTTCCCGCAAGAGGATGAATTTGCGCTCATGAATTTAGGAGCGCCCACCCCTTACTTAAGGCTCGTTTTTCCTTGCCAAGACTACCAATTCCAAAATACGCTCGCTTCCGATGGCTTTAGTGCCAAAGATCTAGAACGGTGGAAATACTTATTCGATTGGTTCTTACGAGCTCTGACTTATAAAACGCACAAGCCTCTGATACTCAAAAGCCCGCCTCACACCGGTCGTTTGGGTATCCTCAAGTCAATGTATCCAGACGCAAAATTTGTTCATATCGTTCGCGATCCACGCAAACTCTATCCATCCACAATGAAAATGTGGAACTCGCTCGATCAAGTTCAATCCCTCCAAATCGGTGAGTATCAATCGAAGCTGAAGGAATTCGTCTTGAAATCCCACAGAACGATGTACGATTCGTTTGAGAAAGATCGCGTCGGATTGACCGAGCAACAGCTTATCGATGTGCACTACGAGGATTTGGCCAAAGATCCAGTCTCTGCTTGCAAGAACATTTACCGCCAGCTCGAATTGGACGGTTTCGAAAAGATTGAGCCGCTTCTTCAAAATCGAACACATCAGGAAAAGGAATACAAAACCAATCGCTTTGTTTCTGATCCCGAGGAAGACGCTGAAATTATGACTGCATGGCACAGCTACGCGACCAAGTACGGATATGCTTAAACCGCTTCCGATCGATTCGCACTTGACTGAAATATGCGAAAATGTTCGAAACAACCCGATTACGATCATCGAAGCGCCCCCAGGCTCAGGCAAGACAACTCGTGTTGCACCCGCACTCTTGGAGATGCAGTTCACTGCGGGACAAAAAATTTATTTGCTTCAACCGAGACGCATCGCGGCGAAATCCATAGGCGAGCGAGTAGCCTGGGAGCAGGGCAGCCGAATCGGCCAGCGAATTGGCTATCAAGTCCGTTTCGATTCTCAGGTTTCGCGTGAAACACAGCTAATCATCGCAACTGAGGGTGTCTTACTTCGACGGTTGCAAGACGACGCAGCCCTATCCGATACCAACATTGTCATATTGGATGAGTTTCACGAAAGGTCCATCGATTCGGATTTGTTGTTGGGAATGTTGCGACGCGTTCAGCAGGCGCTGCGCGATGACTTGAAGATCGTTATCATGTCCGCGACCATCGATTCCAGTCTGATCCAATCGCAACTTGACGGCGCTCCAATTGTCCGCGTTGATTCTCCCAATTTCCCTGTATCGATCCGCTATTGTTATTCGAGACCTGATGACAACATGGTGGATCGGATGGTCAACACCATTCTTGACATCGCGGACACGAACCACGGAGACATTCTGGCGTTCTTGCCGGGCATGGGCGAAATAGGACGATGCAACGATTCTCTCTTGCAATCAAGACTCGGTCGCGAATGCGAAGTGGTACAACTCTTTGGCGGAATGCAACTCGATGAGCAATCCAAAGCGATCGAACCAAGCACGGTTCGCAGAATCGTGCTTTCGACGAATGTGGCCGAGACGTCCTTGACGATCGAGGGAATTCGGATTGTCGTCGACAGCGGGTTGGCACGCGTCATGCGGTTTTCATCCGATGTAGGATTAGATCGCCTTTCGCTTGAGAATATTAGTCAAGCTTCAGCGACGCAGCGGGCTGGTCGGGCTGGCCGTGTTGCGCCAGGTATTTGTTGTCGCTTGTGGACTGAAGTGTCCGAACGAGCCAGAGCTGCTTTTTTAGAGCCCGAGATTCGGCGAGTGGATATCGTTTCGGCAATCCTTCAGTTGTATGCTTGGGGAGAGGGCGAAAGTGATGATTTCCCTTGGTTAGAACAACCTCGACCAGACTCAGTATCCAGAGCTAGAAGCCTTCTTGAGAAACTAGGTGCGATCCATCAAGGCAGAATCACAGAGATCGGCAGGGCCATGTCGCGACTTCCGACTCACCCTCGACTGGCTCGCATGGTGATCGCTAGCTTCGAATCCGGTTGCTTTGAGCGAACGTGCTTATTGTCTGCGTTGCTTTCTGAACGCGATCCGTTCGACAGGCGCGAGCAATCATTTGCTTCAAATAAGAACAGGATAATGCAAACTCGAGCGAACAGACGATGGGATAGCGATTGCATTGAGCGGCTTGTTGCCATCGAAAAATTTATCGATGGAGGTACCAGCGATACGCCATTTGGGACACTTCATCGCAACGGAATTCGATCGATTGTCAATTCTTCTCAACAACTTCAGGAACAGTGCATTAGCACTCTCAAGGGGTCAAGTATACTACGCGAACGACATCGCACCGCCCAGCCTGAATTGATTATGCAAGTCATGTTGTCGGGTTATCCTGATCGGTTGGCCAAGCGCCGAAATATCGGAAAGCCGCACGGATTGATGGTTGGTGGCAAAGGGGTTACAATTTCCCCTCAGAGCGGCGTGACTGAGGCGGAGCTATTCCTGTGCGTCGATATCGATGCGGGATCCGGTGATGCCCTCGTCCGACAAGCGAGCCGTATCGAAATCGAATGGCTGCCAAAGGATCAGATCGTTACACAAGATGAACTGTTTTTTCACCCTAGTCAAAAGCAGGTCGTAGCTAGAAGGCAAGTCAAGTGGTTTGACTTGGTGCTCAGCGAAACACCGACCGCGATTTCTGACTCCGAACAATGCGCTGCAATCCTCTGGCGGGCGGCATTGAATAACTGGGAGCAAGCGTTTCCGGTCGACGACGAACGGGTGCAAGGGCTAGTCGATCGTGTTAACTGCCTTCGAATGTGGCTTCCCGATTTGAACCTGCCCGAATTGGGCGACACTTTGCTTCAAGACGTTGCCAAGGAGCTATGCCAGAATCGTCGATCCTTGAGTGAATTGCGAGGGGCACCGTGGTTTGAATGGATACAATCGCGATTTAGTAGCCATCAATGGCAAGCGATCGAAAAGGAGGCTCCAGCAAAGATCCAAGTTCCTAGCGGCAGCTGGATTAAGATTCAATACGCACTTGGCAAGCCGCCAACAATGGCGGTGAAAATACAGGAAGTATTTTCGATGCAAGCAACGCCTCGCATAGCCATGGGGCGAGTGCCAATTCTGCTTCATCTTCTTTCACCAAGCATGCAGCCTCAGCAAATCACCGACGACTTGGCTTCCTTTTGGGCCAACGGATACCCGATCGTGAAAAAAGAACTCAAACGTCGGTACCCGAAGCATTCTTGGCCCGACGATCCGACCAACGCAATGCCGCAACGATCGGTTATTCGTAAGAAGACTTAAATAGGTCGCATGTTTAACCCACGCAGTGGCTGGGGGCCCCAGATACTCTACCAAGATTAGACGCTGTGGCTATTCTGTCCGTTGAGCGAGCCACTTGAGCTTGCCAGCCGTATCCGTATCGCCCGCGATCTCCGCTAATCGCTGCGATCGGTTAAACATGGCTGCAAACACCCCGTGAGGACTTGTCATGGTTTGCTTGCCGGTTTTGCGATGATGCCAGCTAGCACGGCGCCGATTAGCAGTCCGGCAATCAGGAACAGCACGAATGGCAGAGCGGAATGAGACCATCTCCAATTGTCTGTAAGAGTCGTTCCGAAGATGGCTCCAAGAGTTGCAAAGGGAAAGAACATTGCAGCGAGCATATTAAGTCGATGCGAGGCGACTGTCATTTGGTGAGTGGAATTGGCTTGCTCGTCTGCTCGCCGAATAATAGCAACATCCATTGAGTTTTTAGCGTCCTCGTAGAGAAGTTCGGCCTGCCTGGAGAGATCGTAGGCTCGATCTCGATGATCGATCAGGGGCCTTTCTTCGGGTAATGCTTTTCTCGCCTCTTCTAACGTTTCCAACAGATTACGGCAAGATCGAACAAGCGGTGCAAGTCCCTCGAGCAATGGCAAATAGTCATCTGCGCGGATAGCAATGGTTTCTTGGTGTTCGTACTGATCAATTCGCTTTGAATACCGATCTAAATGCATACCCAAAGCTACTTTACCAGGGTCACCGTTGCTGCATCGCCATTCGCCCTGTTGGTCACGCCAGAACAGGACCCCGCGTCGACCAGCTTCGTCATGTTCTGGTGCTACGTGTGCAACAACCAGCAAATCTTCATTCGATTTCATCACTCGCTGACGCCCTACGGTGGTACCCAGTCGCAAACGGAACTCCTCTGGAAACGAGGACCAATTGGATGGGATAAGTGGAGTGAAAGGCATTCGAGTTGGCTTTGTGGGAAAGAAAATAACTGGAGGCGAGTCAAGACCGTCTCCGCGATTCAAGCCTCCATTATGCGCCTGCAGGGGGTTAGTTTCGAGTACGAAAGGCGGGTAGGAGAATAATCCGATGGTTCATTGTGGAGTTTTGCGAAAACTCGCAACGAAAATCTGGGATCGAAAAAAAGATGCAGGAAAGCCATGATTCTTTCAAATTGCGGATTAATCCCTTGAATTGGCATTGTAACTAATGTTGCTATTCTTGCGTCAGGTGGTTAAAGTTTGTAACGTAAGGTGAGGATTAGGGAGCTGCAAAGAGCCCTCCAACCCTAACAGATGTAAGCAACAGGTTTCTCGAAGACGCCGCGTACTTTTTCAGTCTCGTCCGCCATTGAGTTGTTCTGCCGCATGCATCGGACGGTCGGTCCGAATGGTTTCCGCGGATTGGTCTAGTCGCGATTTGTTTAAAATGCTGCCGTTGTGGTAGCGATCGGTGATTTGGAAACAGGTTAAGTTCAAGGGTTATTTGATGGGTAAGAACATTTTT
>JAYTVL010000042.1:0-2587 GCA_043744075.1 Pirellula sp.
TTTCACGACTAACGCCGCCGTTTGGTATTCATCCCGTCCCGGGAGCAAACAACGTGAACTATGACGCAACTTTTTACAACATCGTTTATCACGTCAGCACATGGCTGCGGGATTCGGAAAATACCACAGTGCCGGTCACAAACTTTTCGCAGCTTCGCATGCTTTGAGCACTCGCATCATGTTGCCGGACATGACTTTGTGAATATCGGCTTCCGAGTATCCCTTTCGCAACAACAACTCGGTGATTGCTGGATATTTGGAAACGTCTTCTAATCCTTTCGGCAACATTTCGACTCCATCAAAGTCACCACCCAATCCAACATGATCAATCCCTGCAGTTTTGACTGCGTGATCGATGTGCTCAATCACGATTGAAATGTTGCCTGGAATCGTGGGGTGATTGGCTTTCCATTTCAGCATCGCCTTCTTGCTTGCATCGGTATCGCTGCCAAACTCTTTTTCGATATCGCGTCGAGCGCCGAACATGTCTTTGAGATTCTTTGCGGACTCCGGGACTACGAAACCAGAAAAGAAATTGATCATGACAAGACCCCTGTTTTCTTTGACCCGGACCAGAATGTCGTCGGGAACATTTCTCGGATGATCTGCAATAGCCCGAACAGATGAATGGGAAAAGATGATTGGAGCTCTGGTGATTCTCAGCGCGTCCGACATAGTGGCAGGTGAGACGTGTGACAGGTCCACCAGCATTCCCATTCGATTCATTTCTCGCACGACCTCTTCACCAAACGGGGACAGGCCGTCATTTTTCGATTGGTCGGTGGCTGCATCTGCCCAGTCAAGCGTATCGCTATGCGTTAGCGTCATATATCGCGCCCCACGCGAATACAACTCCTTCAGTTTACTGAGCGAGTTCTCGATCGAGTGACCACCCTCGACACCAATCAGTGACGCAATCCTCCCCGACTTCCGAATTCTTTCGACGTCCCCGGATGTGAGAGCCGCTTCAAAGACATCGGGATATTTTTTTACCATTGCATTAACGCAATCAATCTGCTCCAAGGTGGTTTGGAATGCCGTTCCGGATTGACGAGTTTTTGCAGGGACGTAGACGGACCAAAACTGAGCGCCAATATTTCCAACCCGAAGTCGCGGGATATCTGTATGTAGCTTGGGTTCGTTCCAAAGGTCCATCTTTTCGAAACGAACGTCGTTGCGCTCACGGGCAGCCCATGGCAAGTCATTGTGTCCATCCCATACAAATCCATTTTCATGAATCTTGCGTGCCGCATTAGAAACCTCGACTATGGGCTCGTCTGCAAAAACCGAACCCGCAACGAGAATCGAAAGACAGGTCGAAAAAATTTCTAGTTTGAAAAGTTGGTTCATCAAAATAATTTGACGCATGAATGACGTAGCTTAGGCTTCCAGCCTGAGATTCCGGGATTATCGCTCACAGGCAAGATGCCCATGCTACGCAAAGAGGCCAGGAAATCATCCTGGCCCCCTATTAGATTAATCAAGACTAGATCCGCTTATTGAGGATTCCCACCGCGGCCACCGCCAAAAGCAGGTCTCGCAGGAAACTCAAATTTCGCACCCTTTAGCTCTTCCATCGTGGTTTTTTGACCAGCGGTCAACACTTCCGCAACTTTTTCGTCGTTATCTTTCTTTATTTTTTCCATATTTTTTCGCATTTCTTCCATTTTATCCCGATCAAAACCGCCGCTAAAAAGAGACCTAGTTTCCTCGCTTCGTACTTTCTCTTTTTCAGCTATCTTGGTCTTTTGATCATCGGTAATTTCTAAAAGTGTAGAAATTTTCTTGCTGTTCAGGGTCTGAACCCCGTCTCTTTGAATGAACAAACCAATCAAACGATCCATTTGAACTGGGTCCAAAATGTCGGCAAGTTTTGTTTCCGCTTTTTCTTGTCTCGCCGCCATTGTTTTCTGAAATTCCGCTATTTGGGCCTCGTCAAAGCCACCACGTCCGCCACCAGGGCCACCAGCTCCGCCAGGAGCACCACGTCCTCCGGGAGCACCTGCACCGCCTCCGCCAGGACCACCACGCCCGCCAGCACCACCGGGACCACCACCGCCAGGACCACCGCCGCCGCCAGGACCACCGCGTCCGCCGCCGTTCTCTTTAACAAAATCGTCGTATTCCTTCGTTTGCTCTTCATCCATTTTCAGCTCGTCACGCACTTCCTTGATACCAAGTAGCGAGGCCATTCCGCCGCCGCCGCCGCCAAATCCACCGCGGAAACCGCCGCCCGGGCCACCTTGTCCACGTTGTCCCTGGCCAAGCGAGAACGGTGCTGCGACGCTAACGATGCAGCCGACGAGTAAAAAACTAGATAAAGCACGACTGATTCGCATTTTTGTGAACCTCAATTGAGATGAACGAGGAGTTGAGGACTAGGCACTGGTGCCGTCAATCTCTCTTGTAACACGTTCCAAGTCGCCACGTTTCGCCCTGACACAGAAATTTCCAAAAACATCGGAATTTTTTCGAAAAACTTACCAAGACTAGGTAGTGGTGCGTCAAACTCTAGTGGTCTGGGACAGCTAAAGATTAGGGTAGTGGACGAGGCAACGAGTCCCGTATGCGACGCAAATCGCAGCGA
>JAYTVL010000043.1:0-8515 GCA_043744075.1 Pirellula sp.
TTTGTCGCTACTACGTTAAACCGCAAAAACGCCTGGAGGGTTCAGGTTTTTTCGTAAAAAGATCAAAGATACCTCAATCAAGCTTCGCTTGATTGAGGATTAATACTTTGGTGCAATCAGTTCAGAATCGCTGAGTATGCGTTCTGTCACCTCGTCCAGCCCAGGAACTATGCAGCGAATTTCGTTGGTCGACTTATCAACGGCCACGAGAAACTAATTGGTGCCATGACCAAAAGGTCACCATGCAAGTTCGTGGACGAACCGTAACCCCACATACAATCTTGCCGACCATGATCGCTGGAAATCAGCATTGAAAACGGACCCAGGGCGAGGGGAGATCGGCGTTGAATTTTGACCCACCTATTTGAGGAGCTGGCGATGCCGAGGAGTAAGGGTTCGTTTTGTGACTCGCTTTCGACAAGGAATATTTGGAATACTCAACGCTTCGCCGCCATCGCTCTTTTTCCGTTCTTCTATCGAGGCAGAGTATCGCTCACTGCTTCGATTCCGAAAAAGGTTGAGTCAAGAAAATCCGCTCACTCAAAACGATGGGTGTCGAGTTGACCGGATCCAGTAGTTCGACTCGCCATTTCACATTTTTGTCGAGTGCCCATTGGGGAACCGCTTTGTGTGACATGAGGTCGGTTACGGCCGCCGAACAGCCACTGCAAGAAGTCTTCGACAGCGTCTCCCTCTGACAGGCTGAATCTGGCTCCAACCTTCAACTCTCACCGGTCACCGAGAGAGTCAAGCTGGGGGTTGGACAAACTTCAGTCGCGAACTACTGCTGCCAAACCGTGTCGGTGTTCATTGTCGAAGTCAGTAACTCAATTTGGCAATCTACTCGGTAGATACAGTCAGTGTCACCATTTCGACTACCAATTTGCAGAGATGATCCAGATGATGGAAAAATCTGCCCCAAGCGATTTCGGTCTGGGGGCCTCGGTCGCCCAAACCGGCACGCACTTGGTCTATCGAACGAAACGGCGCAATTGTATTGCCGGGATGAATCATCTCATCGTAAGGGGTAGAACTCGCTGCACTTTTCAGATTCCAAACTACCGATTTGACATGGAATCAAAAACCGTGATATAGGGGCGGTATTAATCAACATCATCATGGAGGTACCGATGAACGACTCAAAGACGAAACCACAAGCAAAACCAGAAATAACCATCCGACGAGGGGCAGTTGCCGCTTCCATCTGGAAACGACAAGCGCCTAGCGGATTCGAGTACTTTGACTTTTCGCTAAGCCGAGCTTGGAAAGCCAAAAGCTCGGGGCGCGATGGCTACTCACTGAACTTCTTCTGTGACAATGAAGAACAACTCGGCGTGGTCATAAAAGAGGCTTCAAGCTGGATAGCAGAACGGCAAGCTGACTTGCAGGCAAGCAATCCCCACAGCGATTGCGGAGATGAGTTCAACTAGTTGCAGGAGCTAAGAGCCGAGTGCCAGCGCACTTCGGCTAATCCCAAATTGAAGTGGCTGCTTGCCACTAGGGACGGCTCCGCTCGAAATGGTCTCGAAGAATGACCTGTCGATACTGTTCAAAGAGCGGGTCCTCCCTTCCTTGATTGCGGTAGTAACCATGACGCTTCGTAGCGTCGGCCCGGTCGACGGCTGTATTTTCAAAGTCTGCTTGCTCAATGTGGGAAAGGGATTTCCAAAAGGTGTTAAACGCTTCAAATCGAGACTGTACCTGTGCCTCCACGACTCGCTCGCGTTTCGTTGAACACTTTCGTTGAATCCGTTCCCGATTGCTTTCAGCATCGCGACGCAACTGAATTTGCGCACTGCTTTCAAATCCCTTGGGCAGTTCGATCGATTGAGGATTCTTGATCGATTGAACCAAGAACCCCGCTCCTCGCGTTTGACCTCGATGATTGTACCAATCGAATAGTTCAATCATGGTTTTGATCGACTGAACAGGATAGTATCGAGCAAGCTCTTCGGCAGATGCTGGACCAATTCCGCGTTTGATAAGATAGGATTGCAATTGATGCGTATCGACCGTACTTTCCAACGATTGTTGCTTGACGACGGTTCCATTGCAAATAATCGGCTTCGCCTTTCGCTTTCGTTCGAATCGGATGACCCAGTTGCCTCGCCCCTGTTTGATGAATCGTTGCTCGGGTGATAACACACGAAGATCCCAGCGTTGTTCCAGTTCCTTTAAGCCTTTGAGCAGGCCGCGTTTTAATTGAGCAGTGTTATAAACCGTCGACAAACTCATGCGGTTGACGGCCAATTCTCGAAGGCCCATTTCAAAGGAGTTTCCATGGAAAAACCGCTTGTCCAAAAAACGGTAAAGCCGTTTCGCTATCGGGCATTCCAATGATGTATATAAATTCCAGTCGAGTCGTTTGAGGTAACCCGCTTGGAAACTTTTGAACAACACTTCGTTCCATGTAAACCGCGAACTGGCTGCGGAATTCGGACCATCTGCCTCGCGACTGTAAATGTAAAGCGTATCGAAGATCCCAAAGTCTCGGTTGACCCAGCTTTTGTGCTGATGGTCGTAGAATGCTCGGTCCGAGAAGATCGTCAGTCCTTTCCAGCGCCTGAGGCTGGTAGCGATTCGAGCGTAGTTGGCTGTCGAATCGCCCAACCGGAGCATTTTTAAGATCTCGTATCGGCTGAAGTTAACTACAGGTGATTGGAAATCCTGTAACTTGGAAATCTGCATGCAAGCCAATAGGACGTCGTCGTCCTTTGCGGTGGGCAAACCAAATCGGTCGGAGCCCGAGATGGTCAATCGTCGCGAAACGTATTTGCCCTCGACGCGGTCAAAGAGTGGTTCTTCAAAAACGACAGTCTTCCTGCCATCCAAACGCCGCTCGGCAATAGATGCCAAAGGGAACTCCGCCAAATTCAGTTCGTCGATGCCATAATCGATGCTTGTTCTATGGTCGACAATCGCGTTGTTTTGATGTTTCGATTTGGCTGTTTTCATACCCTCCAAAAGACAACTTCCAATTGTGGTTATTAAGTTAATAGAAACAAATTACTGCGGCGGATTCGTCAATCAAATCAATTACTTGGACCATGCAAAAGTGTTTCAGTTGACGGTAGTTGCGGCACAAAGAGTGTTTCATCCAACGGTAAAAGGTGTTTCGTTCAACGGTACGGATGAATCCAAAAGGTGTTTCATATGACGGTAGTCCCATTAGGCTAAAAAGTGTTTCATTGGACGGTAGTCTTATCACGTTCTTTTCCACTCTTGATTTCTGAATTGCACACCCATATTAGCGACCATTGCAGATTACGATTCGATTGGCAATTCCTAAACTGTTCGATGCTCAATTGGACTGAGCGGATCCAATTCTTTGTGGCACACTCAGCTCGATTGAGATTGCCTGATTTTATTAACCCGGCCCGAGGGCAATGGACCAACAAATCCCGCGTTCACGCGTCGGGTTGCCATGGCTTGCATGCAAGCTGGCTGGCAAGGTTCTTGGCCGCTATGTTTGCTACCACCAAAGCTTGCCAACAGGTCAAAGAAAAAACTTGCTTGATTGCGTCATATCATGTATTCCCTTACGAATGCAAGTAGTTGCGATCGTCAATTCAAAAGGTGGAACGGGCAAGTCGACGATGGCTGGCAATCTTGCTGGCTGGCTTGCTGCTCATGGTCATCGTGTCATTCTGGCCGATTGCGATCTTCAGCAATCATCTTCGGAATGGATACGAGAAGCAGCTCCGAACATCGAAGTCGTTCAGCTATCAAGTGCAGATGAAGTTCTAGATGAGTTACCCGCATTGAGACAAGAAGCGGACTATGTGATCGCCGATGGGCCCGGCTCGCAAACCGAGACCAGTCGAGCATTGCTGATGTGGGCGGATCTGGCAATCGTTCCAGCGAAAGCAAGTATGTTTGAGGCTCGGGCGCTCAGTAAGAACACAGCCTTCATCAGGCAGGCTCAAGCGATTCGCAAGGGACCACCCGATGCGATCGCGGTATTGAGCATGGTTGGACGAAATTATCGGCTCACCAAAGACATGCGTGAGGCGGCTCAAGCGTTGAATCTCAAGGTGGCGCCTACGGCGATTACATTGCGACAAGCCTATGCGGACGCGCCTGGTCAACGAAAGTTGATTTTCGAGATGTCGTACGCAGCCCGCGATGCGGCGGAGGAGATGGATCAACTATTTCGTGAGCTACTACCCGAGGCGGTTACCAGCAAAGTGCTCGCATTTTCAAAAATTGGTTGCAGGAGATGACAAGTGAAAAACTACGAATGGAGAATAGCGACATGACTGAACGACGATCATTGACCACCGCAGTAAATTCGCCGATTCCAGGTGTCGATCCGGAAATCGTGCGTTCATTTGTTACGCAAAAGCCCACAATCGAATCCGCCAATGCGGCATCCATCACCGGATCCAGTGAAAATCGACGTTCAGAAATTTCTACTGTGTCGGACAGCAGTAACCCTGCGCCGAATGCCAAGCTCAAATCAAAAAGGAGATCACGCTTTCAACCGGTTGGCTTGATTCCGATTACTGTTCGCCTACGGCCCGAAATTGCCGGTGCCCTGAAACGAGTTTCGCTGGAGCGAGAACTTGATGGTGAAGAGGTTTTTACGCAACAAGACATCGTGGAAATATCACTGGAGCAATGGCTCAGGCAAAAAGGTTGCCTTGAATAGTTGTCAACATTCGCAAAAGCGAGAAATCCCGATCGATAGCCGACAACGAGAAATGGTAAATCTTTTTTTCAAAATCTGCGGCGGAGGCGCGCAGTGGCGGGATTCCAAATGCGTTACCTACTTGAATACTACGTTTCTTCGTCTCCAGTAACAGGTGAAATCATGCAATATCGAAAGTCTTCGCTTCCCGACGGCGCAATGTCAGAAGAACAAACAGTCACTCCGTTGAACCGCACGTCGCTGTCATGCGAGTTGATCAATACGGACCTTCCGTACAAATCGGAGAAAAACATCAGCGCAACGTTCGGAAACATCTTGGGGACAATGATCAAACTGCCGGAAACTGCAGTGACCAAGAAAACATTTCGCGAACTTGTTGTTGCTTATGAAGCTGATTGGAAGCAACTAACTGCTTGTCGGAACGACTGGATGAAATTGATGGAAACCGTCATTCGAATCGATTCTTCGATCGGAGCAAATGCCTATGGACTTGCTACTGCTGCTTCCAATGCGTATGAGGCACAATGGCGAAAAGACGTACTGGACGGATTGGAGTGGCCACGTTCGATTGACTCTGCATTGGAGGCAAGACTTGCACCGCTTCCAATCGGCGAGTCTAGCCGGATATTAGTCGAAAACATCAATCGAATTTCTACGCAGATGGCAATTCATATGGCTAAGCAACTAGCGATTCTGACTGAGAGAATGGCGATTGGCTGCATTGAATGGTTCGGACACAATTCGTGTCAGTACACTTTTTTCCACCGCAAGCTTTCGTCAAATGAAGAAGGTGAAATTGGTTGGTCTCCTATCAAAGTCTCTTATCATCGCAGACGAGCTTGGCAAGAAATTGATGTTGCAGGCGCAACTTCGATGGCGATCGTGGCACATGTGCACGACCTCATCGAAGCGGTGAAGTCGCATCCGATGAATACTTCAATCGAAATCCCACACGAACAAAAGCAAATTCTGGACGCTGTTCCCGATTGGCTGAGTAGGTACATCGAGATTGTCGAGGGCAATTTGATTCGTGAGCGCGTGCTTACAAAGGACTTGGGCGTTGAAACTTGGGTTCTCAGATTTGACGACACTGTACCGTATCATTTTGATCCAGCCATCGTTCTTGGCGGTTCCTTCGTGTTGTCAGGTTGGAAACCGCAAGAAGTGTTTCAGCAACGTCCAGGTACTTCAATTGCAGCATTCATAAAACGTCTTCTCAATCACATTTCCTAAGCAACCTACTCTAGTCTTTGAGAATCAATCATGCTCCGTGTTTTTGAATACTTGAACATGCTTCTGACGGCCCGCAACGCAATCAGGTCCGGTGCCGCTCTAGTTCTTGTTGCATGTTTCCTTTGGATCGTATTCGGTCCCACAACACAGGATCACTCGTCGTCTACATCGACAAAAGCGCCGGTCGTCGAAGCGATCCGAGTACCGAATAAGCAGAAAATATCAACGGTTGTGTCAGCGAACTCTACAGATCAGAGTCCACTGCCAATCGTTGACACCGCTGCTTTGGAACAAAAGATCGCTTTCGCAAACGAGATGAAAGCACTCCGAGCAGATGCGTACCGGGAGCGAGTGCAGTTACTGGTTTTCGATCTTACGCGTTTGGGAGATGGCCTCGCTTCTTGGACGCAGCGCGTAGCAGACCTGTCAACCAATGACAGTGGCCGGCGCATCGTCACGAATGCTCAAGACTTCCCGGCTGTAGTAAAATTGCTCGGAGCGAGTTTAGTCACCGATTCGGAGTTAGAGACGTTGCGCCGTGAGGTCAAACTCATCGAACGTTCGGCCTCGCAAAATGGAAAGTCGGAACCGTCCAGCGAGATGCTTGCCGCAGTCGAAAGATCAACCAAGCAGATCGACGCAATTCATAAAACGATCGAAAGATTTACTGCTTCAGCTGGTCAATTTGAAAAACAAAGTCTCAGTTTCGAACTTGCAAACATGACACTAGGTGAGGCCATTAAGAAAAAGGAGAACGAAAGCTCGATGGAGTGGGCAAAAAAACTAGCTTCGATGGACAAGGAAAACAATGCTCGCGTTGAAAAAGAGTCGGCTCAAATGGCAACTGCCAAAGCCAATGCCGAAATTGCAAAGCGGGCGGCAATCGCAGAAGGGGAACTTAGGCAAATCGAAGCCGACGCGGTTGCCGCTCGTGTTGCTGCCGATGCAAAAGTCGCACGAATAGCACTTGAGGCGGAGTATCAACGAGACGTTTCAAAGGTACAGCAATATTTAGCCCCATTGTTTGCAACGGGCTATACTCAGCCAAGAATTGGGGGGTTTGAACAGACGAAGACGTCGCGTCCGATGTCACTAGCAGCTATTAAGAAGTTTGGGGCGCTCGACGCTCCCGACGGGTTGAGCGGCGGATTCTCGAAGTTCCTTCATCTGTTCAACGATTCCAGCAACGATCGTCAGGTTCGCGGCCCATATCCAAAGTACATCGGCGGAGTGCCAAATCAGAGCGAAGTCAACGCAATCAGACCTGCATACATCCTCTTGGAGAAGTATCAGGAACTACTCGTGGACAAGGGCCTGTTGGCCGAATAGTGGCCGACTTTCACAGCATGTTGAGCGGCATGTCAACTTGGTATCTAACATGCCGTCCATTGTGCCAGCTGGATAGGCGAAATCCCCTGTGTTTTACTGCGTGATCTCCAATATCGCACAACGTGGTCGTCTGTTGTCGGAACGGGGCTAACACCTTTGCTTACAACCTCATCGAAATTCGGCTGATCTTATGAAATCAAATGATGGTAATCCTAACGGTTCGAACGGACGACTTCGGGGGACAAAGCGGAGCTCAAAGCCTGCTTCGAAATGGATAACCATTCGTCATCGATCTTATGAGGTTTTGGAGCAGTTATCCGTTCCTAATCGCGGGAGATGGAAGATTCGCGATCCGGAACCAGCGCCCGCAGGCACCATACTAACAGCGATCCTACTACCAGAATCTAAGGATTCAAATCAGCTACGCAAATCGGTCGCAAGGCTGCCGAAGTCACATAATGGTTTGCCCAGACTTGTTAGTTGCGAAACGAAAGATGGAACGACTTTCATCATTGTGACTTGGTGCGAAGGTATGGACCTCGCGAGCTACTTGAAACGATTTAAGAAAGATGACGCTTCACCGATAGGTGTTTGGGAATCCGTTCGACGGGTGAAGAGCTTAGCTAACTCGTTGGCCGATATTCACGACAGATGCGGCATTGTGCATGGCGACATCAAACCTGCCAATCTCATACTGCCAAATGACCCAGGGGCACTTATTCCAATCGACTTTGGCAGTAGTTGGCAGATGGAACGAACAGCAACGCGTTCAGTCGGCGATGGTACCAATCCATTCTATTCAAGCCCAGAAATTTTTCTCGATTTGTCGCGCGTCGATGCCCGAGCGGACCAATTCTCAGTAGGTGTCGTGCTCTTCGAAATGCTTACCGCGAAATTGCCTTACCGAGCACTGGGTGGCAAAGCTGGCCATCCTGGATTTGAGTTAACAATAAAGGAATATCAGCGTCCAAGCGAACTAATGGGTAAGAGCAATCTGATTCCGCCTTCAATCATGAATCGCCTTGATGAAGTCGTAACGAGATCGCTTGCAATTGACCCTGAGAAGCGGTTTCCAACAATGAAACGGTTTGCAAATGCACTTGATAGCATCTGGCTTGAGATGAAGACGATCGCCGATCACTCCAGTCATGAAGAAACGTTTTTTCAAACGGTAAAGCGATGGATTAGAACAGCATACTAATCTGCTAAATCTGATTTTGCATCCCAGTAATTGTGCGGCGGAATCCAATGGAATTCGTCTCCGCAATGGCAATGAACAAGTTGACCATTCCTTCCCATTTC
>JAYTVL010000044.1:0-8484 GCA_043744075.1 Pirellula sp.
CCAACGAGTGTGCCGAATTTTTTCTTGAAATCAATCCCTACATAGCTTCTCCGCGAAAGTTGCGTGGAGATCGCTACTTTTGCGGAGCAAAAGGCGACAAATGGACGGTGCGTCAAACTGTAGTTTTCGGGTTGCGATGCTCGGCACCATTACGCTCCTCGTGATGTCGGGAATTTTAATTTTTAACTCTGACGAAGCGGTAGTCGTTTCTGGAACGCCAGCGATCTAGTCTCAGGACTCGATCGGTTAAACATCGACATGCGACTGGATTGTAATAAGACATGATCGCCTAATTATTCGACTGTGAGCTTTCGACGGAATACTTTGTCGCCGTTGGTGATGTACAAATACTCATTGTTCTGCCCTGCAAGCGTGCAGCTTGTCAAGGGCTGAGTTTCACTGGGCTTGGGCAATACGCCACACATGCGGCCTGTAGGATCAAAGACTTGGACTCCCATTGCCGAAGTGACGTAATAGCGTCCTGATTTATCCACTGCCATGCCATCTCCCTTCGATGCAACTTGGTAGGGAGGCGGTTCATTGAACTTGAAATCACCCTTCGGATCGATTTGTAGGCGCATCGTCATGGTTGGCATCTTGGCATCGAGCGAGCCGTCCGCATTCACGCGGAAGGTCCAAACGTGTTCGCCTCCAGAATCGGAGACCGCGAGAGTTCCGCCGTCACGCGAAAGAGCAATACCATTTGGTCGCGTGATGCCAGTGTCGACGCCGGCTACTGCACCAGAGTTGATGTTGATACGAGTGATTTGTTGAGATTTGGTTTCGGTGATATAGATAAAACCATCGGAGCTTACGGCTAAATCGTTTGGAGCTACGTTCGTCGCAATTTCCTTAACTGCTCCAGAACTAGGGTCGAGGGAAATCACGCGGTTCTTTGCTCCTTGACAGCCATACATAAGGCCATTGGGTCCGAATTTCAGTCCACTGACAGCTTCCTTGACGAGTTCGGTTTTCGTGCCATCAGCAACGCTAAATTTGTAGACGGCTGGCGCTTTCATGTCCGAAAAATAAAAATTTCCATCGGCGTCTGGGCATGGAGCATCGGCAAAGCCCAAGTTCTCGGCTACCACTTCCCAGGACTTGTCGGGTACCAATAGGCGAAGCAAGGTCATATCACCCTTGAGATCGCCTTTTGTATCCAACTTTGCTTGATGTTTTTCACTTCGCCAGAGCCATTTGATAGCTTCGGGGAACAAGGCTCCACCGTGGTCAGCATTGTGCGCAAATCCTTCAGCCCAATCAAATCGCGCGTCGTAGCCCATGTATTGCAAGGCAGACGCCATCAGCTGATTCGACAGGGGCCAGTTGCCGAAGGGGTTGTCGAGGTCGCCGCTGGTATCGGCAAGGAAGACACGTAGCGGTTTAGTTTCAGTCTTGCGAATGATGGAGGGATAGACGTTTCCTCCACGAAGGTTTGTGAAGCTGCCAATGGTGGAGAGCACTTTGCGGAAAGCGTCAGGACGTTCCCAAGCGACCGTGAACGAACAAATCCCGCCTGAGCTTGCACCGCAAATCGCTCGATTCTCAGGGTCTTTCGATATGCTAAATCGTTTTTCGATCTCGGGAATGATTTCGTCCGTGAGGAAGCGAGCATACCGGTCACCAAGACCGTCATACTCGAAACTACGGTTCGAGTTTTTCCAGGGACTCTCCGGCTTGCTCCTTGATTTATCGTGTCCGGGATCGATGAAGACTGCAATCGTTGGTGGCATGTCGCCGCGAGCGATTAAATTGTCGAACACGATCGGAACTCGAAAGCGTCCCTTGACGTCGAGGTACGAGTGGCCATCTTGGAAAACCATCAGTGCAGCAGGTTTTTCTTTCTTGTATTGTGCTGGCACATAGATTGCCCAGTCCCGAACGGTATTGTCAAAGATCTTGGATTCCCAGGGGGGCATTTGCTCAACGATACCATGCGGTACATCGTCCTGCGCCACTGCGTCTGCATGAGGTTGCCAACTCGGTTTATCGTTTGACTTGGGTTGCGATGGAATCTGTTCGCTCGCTTGATCGGACCAAAGCCATTGGAGTGCACTTGCAATCTGGTCGCCACCCCAGTTTCCACTGTGCCCGCCGTCGGTCATGACGAACTGATGTTCATAGCCTGCGAATCGAAGTGACGAAGCAAGGTCTTGATTTCCCAGCGGCCAGTTACCGAAAAGATTGTTCAAATCGTCTTTGCCATCTTGAAGGTAGACTTTTAAGGCTTTGGGTCTCGCCTTGGTCTTTCGAACGAGTCCTGGATAGAGGCTGCCACCTCGGATGTTGGTAAAACTTCCGATGTGACTAAGGACTTTGCCAAATTGATCCGGTTTTTCCCATGCGACGGTAAAGGCACAGATACCTCCGGAGGAAATGCCACTCACGGCGCGGTGCTTAGGGTCCGTAGAAACGTTGAGCCCCTTAAGTGCAACAGGTAGAAACTCTTCGACGAGGAAACGAGAGTATCGATCACCCATCGAGTCGTACTCGAACGAACGATTGCTTCGATCTTTTGCCCCCGGCTTTGTTGCCGGAATAGTCCCTGGGCTAACGAACACAGCGATAGTCGCTGGCATGGCCTTCTGGTGGATTAAATTGTCGAAAACAATCGGGACCCGGAACGCACCATCTGCTTTCAAATATCCGGCACCATCCTGGAACACCATCAAACTCGCTGGCTTTTCTGCTGAGTACTGAGCTGGAACGTAGACGCTATAATCCCGGCGAGTTCCAGGAAAGATCTTGCTTTCGGTAAAATCCCCTGAAGTAATTTTCCCTTGCGGTACACCCGGCTGAACATTGCGGTCAGGGTGCGATGGATTGAGTCCGTCTGCAGCATAAAGCTGCGACACGAGAAAAAATGTGCATAGCGAGACGAAAATGGTAGGTTTCATGGTAGTTGGGAAAAAGTGTTGGAGAGGCCAATTAACTGGGCTATTGTAATGGATGGATCGTTCGGTGGGATAGGCTTCCAACCGTCGGAGTGATGAAATGACAGGCTGGAAGCCTATCCTATGTAAATTTACACGTCGTTCCCTGGCTCTGCCTGGGAACGCACTGCTCCAGAGGCTCTGCCCCGCTTAGCAATGGAACGAAACACGTGTGCTTGACGATTCGACAGGCAGAGCCTGCAAGTCAGTGGGTTCCAAGGCAGAGCCCTGGAACCAGTCGGTTCCAGTCGGTTCCAGTCGGTTGTTGCGGAGAAATTGAAAATGTCAAAATGAGAATTGACAAATGCAAAATGGACTGTAGACGCCGATGACGTTCCAATGGGCGCGGATTTGAGGTCCAATTCAAATTGCACTTCACACGCCCTTCGTGCCTCAGAGCGTGGCACCCAATTTACAGGAAAATTTCAAACTACCCTTTCCCTTGAGGCGGAAATTACGATATGCGGGTCACTTCTACTATCATCGCACTTTGGATCGCTGCACTTTTCACGTCATTCATTGCCGCTGCTGAGCCACAAGAAAAACCGCATACCGCAATCGCGGGCCAATGGAATCTTTCTGAACTCAAGAAGACACCCGGGATGCGTTGGCTCAGTCAGTCTGGTGCGGTTCATTCGCTGCTCTACACTAGCGAGAAATATCAAGGCGGAGAAACAGAAGTATTCGCGTTCTATGCCTCACCCGCAACAATCGGCGAAGCTAAGGCCGAAGCAAAATTCCCAGGAGTTGTGTTGATTCATGGTGGTGGCGGGACGGCATTCGCCGATTGGGTTTGGTTGTGGGCCAAACGAGGATATGCCGCAATTGCGATGGATCTATCGGGAAATCGCCCTATCGATCCTGTCTTTGACGAGGCTGGAGTCCCTGTACCCAAACAAGCAGCAAAAACAGAAGGGCGAAGCCGATTGCCAAACGGAGGACCATCACTGGATCATCCCCAAATATTTGACACTATCGGTGGAGATGTGTCCGACGATTGGCCATACCACGCCGCGGCAAGCGTCATTCGCGCACATTCACTACTCCGTTCGTTTCCCGAAGTGATCGCTAATCGTACGGCGGTAACCGGAATTAGTTGGGGAGGATACACAACCTGTCTAGTTGCATCGCTCGATGATCGCTTTCGAGCAGCCGTTCCAGTGTATGGCTGCGGCTTTCTATTTGAGGGAGAATCGGTGCAGAAGCCGTCCATTGATAAGCTTGGAGAGCGGCAAGAAGCTTGGATCAAGGCTTACGATCCATCCAGGCTACTGATCAATTGCCGAGTACCCATCCTATTTGTGAATGGCACAAACGATATCCACTATCCTCTCGATAGTTATCAAAAAAGTTTTGAAGTAGTTCCTGGCTCGAAGCAGATGCGAATTGAAGTCAATATGCGGCACGGTCACTCCGCCGGCTGGGCACCTAAGGAAATCGGGCTTTTCATCGATTCGTTTTGCCGAAAAGGAAAACCGCTACCAATTCTTGGTAAGATCGAGATGAATGGAGATAGGGTGCGGATGCCTTATGCCAGCGTTATCCCCTTGAAAACGGCCATGCTAAACTATTCCGTCGACAAGGGACTGAGGTCAAACCGCATCTGGAAGTCCCTTCCTGCGACGATCAATAGTGACGCAGTTACGACAACGATGCCACCCGCTGACGCGAATACTTGGTTCATCTCTGTGATCGACGATCGAGAAGCGATGCTAACAAGTTCAGTGCAATTTCAGCCATGACCAATACTTTGATCCTTTCCTTGTCTTTCATGACATTGTCTTTCATGACATTTTGTTGGAGCTGTGCCAACGCGGTCGAACCACCTGCAGACGCAAAAGGAGATTCGTTCACAGACGTATTGCTTCCAATATTTACACAACACTGTGTCAAGTGCCACGGAAAAAACGAGTCCGCAGAAGCCGATGTCGATCTATTTGCTTTGAAGAGCAGTCTGGACCTAGCTTCCCGAGCTGAATTGCTCGACGATCTGATTACTGCAATTGATTCGGGAAGCATGCCGCCCGAAAACGAACGCCCCCTAGAAATAAATTCTAGGGAGCGCATCGTGTTTGAGCTTAAGAGACTGCTCGAATCCGCTGTCGCGGCTACGAAGGATTCCGCGCAAACGCCGATTCGTCGCATGAATCGCTTCCAATACAACAATGCAATTGTAGATTTGTTTGATCTAAGCTTAGAAACATATCCGCTACCAGAGCGCTTGATGCGGGATCTGTCCAACTACTTTCAACCGCATTCCGAAAAGATGCCGCCAGAAGTAACAGTCACGTCCCGACCGCTCGGGAAGGACAAAACGACTGAAGCGCATCTCAGAGGACTCACGCCCTTCCCTCAGGATCTCCGAGCTGAACACGGTTTTGATAATCGCGGCGATCATTTGACGCTATCGCCGATGCTGCTTGAGACCTTTATGCAGCTCAGTCAATCGATAATCGAGAGTCCCGACTTCAACGAGAAAAATTGTGGTATATGGCCAGAATTCTTTGCTGCGCCTACAGATAACGGAGTGGGGGCAATCAGGTCGAACATACAAAATCGTTTGCAAGCGTTTCTGACGCATGCTTTTCGCCGCCCGGTCGAGATGAATTTGGTGGATCGCTATGTCGGTTTCGTTCTATCGCGAATAGAAAGCGGCTTGTCCTTTGAGGGAGCCATGAAAGAAGCCGCGGCGGCGGCGATTGCGTCCCCTCGTTTCTTTTATCAGTTTGACTCAACCGAGGATGGTACCGAAAAGCAATTTGACGATTTCAATCTTGCATCGCGACTTTCTTTCTTCCTTTGGGGAAGCATTCCCGACAAAGCTCTTATGGAATTAGCCGCCACGGGAAGATTGCGAGAACCTGACATACTTCGTCAGCAGGTTGATCGCATGCTACACGACAAGCGACTGAAACGCTTTTGTGATAGTTTTCCAACTCAGTGGCTTCAGCTCGAACGCATTATCTCTGCAGAACCGGACGAGGAACTCTTTCCGCAATTCTACTTTGCCAAGTATCGAGCAAGCATGCACATGATGCTAGAGCCGTTGCTGTTGTTTGAGACGATACTAATTGAGAACCAGTCGATTCTTCATTTGATCGATTCCGATTTCAGTTATCGGAGCGATCTACTCGACGCATGGTATCGCGACGGAACGCAAGGCAAGGCGGGGCCACCCACTCAGGTTGTACTTAAGCGTGTCCCTGTCACTGATCGACGGCAAGGTGGCGTGATAACGTCTGCGGCAGTATTGACAATGACGTCTGGCACAATTCGAACGAAACCGATTACTCGAGGTGCTTGGTTAGCGACGGTAATTCTCAATGATCCGCCTCCGCCGCCTCCCGGTGATGTCGCTCCATTACCCGACAAACCAAGTGCCGACGAAGAGAATCTGACATTGCGTGAACGCTTCGTTGCCCATCGAAAGAATAAGGCCTGCGTGAGTTGTCATCAGCGAATCGATCCGTTAGGCTTCGCCTTGGAAAACTTCAATGCAGCAGGGATTTGGCGAGACAAATACGAAAACGGACTCCCAATTGATGCATCTGGGAAAATATTTGCTAGACATTCATTTCAAGATGTGGTCGGATTCAAGAACGGATTATTAGCGGAAAAGGATCGATTTACTCGCGCCTTTGCAGAGCATTTGTTGTCTTTTGCGATTGGTCGCGAAATATCTGTTGCAGACTCATCGGCAGTTAACAGAATAGTCAGTGAGACCGCAGCGGAAAATTACCGTATTCGAACACTAATCGAACAAGTCGTGTTGAGCGACTCCTTTCAGAGATAGAGGTCATCACCATGTCCAATCGACGGTCCTTTCTTTGCGGAGCAGCTGGCGCGACCATGGCTCTGCCGTGGCTAGAAAGCCTCGCTATCGCGAACACAGCGAACGCAACTCCTGTATCTCGACTCGCTATTTTCTATGTCCCAATCGGAGTCGTTCGCAGTGGTTTTTTTCCTGGCGAACAGAACGCAATTCCGCCGAAGTTTAGCAGTAACCAAAGGAAGAATCCGGTCGAAGTCGAGATTCCTGTCGGCATGCATCCACTAACGACGCTGACACCGACTCAACAGCCACTTGAGGAGGTCAAGGACAAGCTTACCCTGATCACTGGCTTGGGTAGATTCTATAAGCATGGTAGCGACGTTCATGCACAGTGTGGCTCATGTTTTTTGAGCAGTGCGACCGAGCATTCGGTCAACACATCTGTATATCCGTTGTCGCGAACACTTGATCATGTCGTTGCGGATCATGTTGGTCATACGACACCGTTCCGAACGCTCGAACTCAGCTGCAACAGCCACAAGGACAACCGAGAATCGATTTACTTCGACAATATATCTTGGTATGGGACCGGACATGTTGCTCCATCCATCCGCGATCCACGAAAGGCCTTTCGCCGTTTGTTCGGCACGCAAGAAATTCAGACTTATCGAAATATTACTGACTTGGTGATGGAGGATGCGAGGTCTCTTCAAAAGGAATTGAGCCATTCCGATCGAGCGAGATTCGCTGAGTACTTTGACTCCATTCGCAGCATCGAGGAGCAGATGGATAAACGCGAAAAACTAAAAGTCAATCTTTCGCAAGTTTCTCTTGAGGAGCCGGCTGATGCTTATCTTCCTCGCGGTGAGTACATCCGCTTGATGGGAGATTTGATGATAGCAGCTTTACAGACCGGACTTACGAATGTTGCGACCCTCATGATTGGACCCGAGCGTTGGGATTCACCGTACATGTACGAGTCGCTTTTTGATAAACCAATGAGCCATCATCAAATGTCGCACAATCAAGAAAAATTCCTAGATGAATTGCTGCGTGTCGATCGATTTCACATGGAGCAGTTCGCCTATCTTGTCAAAAAGATGGACACAATTAAGGAATCCAACGGAGCGTCGCTGCTAGACAATACCATTTTTACCTACGGATCAGGACTAGGGGACGGCGCAACACATCAATACGACGACCTGCCGGTGATCGTTGCCGGTTCTGGCGGAGGCCGTCTTCAGACTGGACGGCATCTTCATTGCTCAGAAAGTACACCACTCTCCAACCTCTGGCTGACTCATGCACAAGTCATGGGCTTGCCTGCGAAACAATTCGCCGATAGCACGTCTCCGATTGAATCGCTGCTATTGTGAGCGTTTTTTTCTGCACGACATTTTCGAACGTAATCGTTTCCATTGGGCTTTACGCCAGCGGGACGACAACTGACAGCTACATAAATCGCCGAAACGAATGTTCCGCTGAAATCCGAATGGCGTTGAATTAAGGAAATTCAAGGGCACCACTGGCCTTGTGCCAGTGGTCCCATGACTGGTTGGCTAGTCACGAACATTGCAACACAATGACCCGTCCCCGACTCTGCTTTCGTTCGCCTTGAGCGAACGAAAGCAGGGTGCGGGACGATCGCTTCGTGGGCGTCGACGGCTAGCCAATTAGTCTTGCTTCCATCGAGACGAGCGGGCTGTTGATTTAATTAGCCGGAACGCGCTAGCGTCCGGTTCTTTGCCGTAAACCGTGGGCTAGCGCCCTGCGGCTGAT
>JAYTVL010000045.1:0-32784 GCA_043744075.1 Pirellula sp.
CATCGGCCTTGTTCGGGCCTCCTGCCCTGGCTACGGCTTCGCACGGTCTTCCGGCATCCATGCCTTCAGACACGCGGGGGAGAATCGCCGCTGCGAAGATGCATACATTGGAACCGTTGCGAGCGTGCGCTGATTTCAAACTTCGTTCCTTCAAACTTCGAACTTCAGCGCAGCGACTCATCATCGCCGTTCGTGCTCCGCCTTCGCGGGCTGGGACTCGCTAATCGCTCGGTCTGATCACCATCGGCTTCGCTGTAGCGATGACTTACCAATCGAATAATCGGCTCGTTGGTTGTTCGAGATGGGAAGAGCGTTTGTTGTGTTCGCTCTCGTGCCGATGGCGACCAGACTGGCATCCATGCCATCCCAGCCTTACAATCGGCGGCATCCGTGACCGCCGTTTGCAGTTCTGTACTTTACTCGCAGACCAGCGGCCAAGAGTGCGTCTTGCAGCGGGCAGGACTTCGACCAGACATTGGTTGGGCACTTGGCTAGACGATTCGCGGCGTGCAACCTCGATCTAGGTGCGCGTCGATGCGGCGGCGACCGTCGTTATCCATTCATTGGAAGCAGTCATGTCGCCGCCTTTTCATCGCGACGTGAACACCAGAAAGGTGCATGGTACCTACCGCAGGGCCCACGGTACCACAGCATTCAACACCGCGAAAACCGAAAACAGGGTTTGACCCCAACGTAGTTCCCTCGTACCCCAACGTAGTTTCCCCTCAACTTCGTGGAAAATTACCAGATAGTGCCAAATCCAACAAAGACCGAGAATCAAAGTCATCTACCATGCTTATGAATCTATCGTAAGTGTTTTGTGCAGTGTCGTTTCTTCCGCAACGGACAAGCAAAGCGATCAAAGTACTTGCTTTATCGATGAAGATTTGACGAGCGGTTGTGACAAGGAAAGCACTGTCTTCAATGTCACTCTCGTCTGCAGCCAGGGCTAAGACAACCTGAAAAACATGAATTATCGTATCAGCTCTCCTTTCAAATTCAATAAACGGGAGGCATTCACGAAAGAGTCCTTCGTCAATTAGGGTTCGCTCCGCTACATGATATATCTGGGCTGCAGCAGTGAGACTGGTGTTTGCTATTTCAATGAAGAGCCTTGCAGTTCGGTCGTTGGTATTTAAGTAGCGGTTTAGTGATGCTACATCCATAAACAACTGGAAGTCATTCGGATTCTTCCGGCATCTAGATTCCGTTTCATCTCGGACTCTATTGAACGCTACGAGAGCCGGTCTGTATTTCAATGCCAACTCCATCCACGCTCCAAGTGCAAAAGATGTTCGCACGGCTTTTTGCGATTGGTCCAAACTCAAAGCGTTTTCGTGATACCACAGGAATTTTTCAAGTGCTTCGTCGAATTTGCACTCAATCGTCTTCGACTTAGCGAGTTTCAACACTTGTGATGGAGTAAATCCATCTGAGGAAGACCACGCCATCGCACGCCTCACAGCGACCAAAAACGGAGAAAAACTGAATCATCTTGAGCCCACTATGGGATCTTAACACCTCAACGTAAGTAACGTTGGTGAACTATCGCTATGGGCAAATCAAATTTGGTATAGCAGTGGGAGGACAGAACAAAGAGGGAACCATTCGAAGAACTCTATAACAACCATACGCAAGCGCCCCGCCCCCAACACACACTGTAACTGGCTTCAAAACGTATCTAAGTTCGCAACGAGGAATCGGCACACATATTGGATCGGGAACGGGAACACGCTGTCGACATCTGTCGAGATCCTTTTTCTCCTCCAAGCAATCCTTTGCGTTTTGTCGACAAGTCTTCATGTCGCGTTTCAACGCCCCTAAGCAATCATTTCCCTCATTTTCTATACAGTACTCGTAGTAATCTGCAGCATCAGCATGACAATCCCTAAGCTCTTGTGTGCAATCACGTTCTTTAAGTCCCTCAGGATCGAAATGTTCTAGCGGACGAGATCTACAATACTCGTACAAATCCCATTCGCTACCCTCGTACCCGATGGGGTCTCTGGTGAGCCACCGACCCAATGATGGGTTGTATGATCTTGCTCGGATGTAGATATCATTGGTTTCAACGTCGGTGTAGTAGCCGTATTGACCCACATAGCGAAATGGATTCACTGTGGTTCCGGTGCTCGAAACGAGTTCGCCAAAGGCACTGTAAACATATGTGTCCGTGACGTTTTCATTGTCATCGGTAAGCGCTACCGTCGAGCCTTGTCCGTCATAGTGATAGTAGCTTGTAACGCCATTACGCTCCTGCGAGATGACTTTACCAAACTGCCCAGGCTCGTTCGTGTAGGAAACGATTACGTTGCCATTTTCGTCAATTTCCTCCATGAGGCTGTCGTTTTCTTCGTCCCAAACATAGTATGTTTTGGTCATATTACTTATCCTTTTCGACTCGACGGAATTCTGCATTGTAAGCCATGGTCTCACGTGCACCGCTCGCTTGTTGGACTAGCGTGTTCTGGTTCTCGTAATTCCAAACATAGGTCGTTCGACTACCGGTGGGCGCGACGACAATCTGCTGATTGCCACTGGCATCGAACGTATAATTTGTAACGCCAGTCGCATCGGTACTCGTCTGCAACTGATTGGCAGCATCGAACACGGATGTAGTGCGTACACCCGATGCGTTCTTCACCAAGCGGTTTCCGGCAGCGTCGTAAGTAAATGTAGTATTGTAACCACTAGCCCCCGATCGACGCTCATTAACGAGCTTGTATGCATTGTCGTAGCTCCACGTTACTCGTTCGCCACTAGCGACTCGCATGGCAGTTCGATTTCCCGTCGCATCGTAAACATATTCGGCAATGTCTACAACCGCTCCGCTCGACTTCAGATTCACAATCTGAGTCAATTGATTCGCAGTATCAAACGCAAATGATACTCGAGCTCCTGAATTCAAGTTTTCCAACGTCAAACGATCGGCGGCGTCATAGCTGAAAGTGGACCGTTTTCCTTTGGGATTTTCCTCACGTTCCAATCTACTTGCGGCATCATAGACGTAAGTGGTACGAGCACCGTTCATACGGATCAGCGACAACCGCTGGCCAACTTCGTTGAATGCATAGGTCGCAACTCCTTGGAAAGGACGGGCGATCGTGCTGACTTGCCCAACTGCATCGTACCCGTAAGTACATAGTCCCGTTGAATCCCGCATCTGTGTTCTACCACCGACTTCGTCGTAAACGAAGGTCACACGCGAGCCATCGGGGTAAAGTCGACCGGTTACCTGACTATTGGCATCGTACGAATAAGTCGTTACATTCGCTCGAGCATCGATTCTGATTGTCTGCCGCCCCGCCGTATCGAATGCGGAGGTGACTCGTTGGCCAAGAGGATCGATCGATACGATCTGCCGACCGGCTGCGTCATAAGAGAAGCTGTGCCGATTGCCGCGAGCATCCTGAAGGGCGGTTAATCGTCCTACGGCATCGTATATGGTTGTCGTGATAAAACCCAAACCGCTTTGCTTTCCGACGAGGCGATCAGCAACATCGTACACGTTTGTAGTCCGAATACCGTTGGCGTCGAGTGTTGAAACGCTTCGTCCTGCGCTATCATAGGCGGTAGTGGCGCGATAACCGAGCGGATTTATTTGAACAATGGTTCTACCGGCTGCATTATAAACAGTTGTTACAGCATTGCCAATCGCATTTGTGACCTTTACTTGCCTACCTGCCAAATCGTAACTAACTGTCGTGCGGTTTCCCAAAGAGTTAATCCGAGCCACCGCTTGACCGGCATCATCGAAAACGGCAGTAGTCGTGAAACCGCGAGCATTCGTCAAAGCAATCTGATTGCTCGCGGCGTCATAGGCAAAGGTTGTTCGCCTCCCGAGAGCATTGACTTGAGCCTGAATTCGCCCTACAGCGTCGTAGACTGTAGTCGCTTTGAAAGCTCTTGCGTTGGTTACAACAGTCTGTTGTCCTGAGTTGTTGTATGTAGTTGTGGTAAGGTAACCAAGTGCATTTTGAACAACTGTTTGACGCCCCGCTGAGTCGTATGCATAGCTGACACAATTGCCAATCGGATCAATGCTCGCGATGTTCCTTCCCGCGTCATCATAGACCATTGTCGATCTACTTCCAAGCGCGTTGATGAATGCTATGGCGCGACCTGCGTTATCATACACTGCAGTCGTCCTATTTCCCATCGCATCAACTCCAGCAGTTCTCCGGCCACTGCCATCATAAACCGAAGTCGTTGTTTGTCCGAGCGGATCGATCGTGGCGATTGGGCGACTGAAAGCGTCATATACGAAAGTGCTTCGATTCGCCAGTGAGTCAATCCTGGCCGACTTTCGGTTGAGACTATCGTAAACAGTCGTTACTCGGTTTCCGAGTGGATCGATGACTGCCAACCGGTTGCTGTTCGCGTCGTATATGGTCGACGTTACCTCACCCAGTGCATTGGCCATCGCAATCGGACGACCACTCGCATCATAAGTGGTCGTGCTTCTTAATCCGAGCGGGTTGATCGAAACGATCGGCTTGCCACCGTCATCGTAAATGGTCGTGGTCCGTTGTCCAAGTGCGTTGATGGTCGCGACTGGCCGACGGTCAACATTGAAAATCATGGTCGTCACGAAGCCCAGCGCGTCGTTTATCAAATTGCGATTTCCTGCCGCATCGTATGAAATCGTCATGCGGTTGCCCAGTGGATTGATCGAACCAATCGGTCTATTGGTTGCATCGAAAACCGTCGTCGTAGCCTGCCCCAATGGGTTTGATTCCGCGATCATGTTGCCAACCGCGTCGTAGACTGCAGTTGTGCGATTGCCCAGCGGATCGATTCGAGCGATTCGTCTTCCACGCTCGTCAAACGTTTTGGTTGTACGAAAGCCCATCGGATCTTGCGTGCTCGTACGACGACCATTCAGGTCGTAGGTATATGAAAGTATTTCATTCATCGGGTTCTTGCGAGAGAGCACTCGATTCATTGCGTCACGTGTAAAGGTCGTAACTTGACCAAGTGGATTAACGCTCGCTGCCATTTGACCCGTTTGAGCAAATACACGTGTGGTGGCCTGTTCTAATGGATCGAGTAAAACGTTGCAATTGCTGGACGAATCGTATCCGAATTTCCAAACGTTTCCGTTGGGATCTAAGACCGCCCTTGGACGTGCACTGCCATCGTCGGACGTTCCAATTACGCCTCCTGTCGGATTTGTAATGGTTTCGATCAGGCCTCTAGCAGTCCACGTATAAGTCGTCCTAGCAGAGAAACTGGGAGTAGACACCGATTTTAAATTGCCGCTCAAGTCATAGGTCATCGTGGTCCGAGCACCCAGAGGCGTTTCTTGCTTTACCGGCCGACGTACGCGATCAGCTTGAGCTTCGTAGGCAAGAGTCGTGATCGAACCTCCAGCGTTCTGTAAAGTCTGGAGCTGGTTATAGTTCCAAGTCATCGTTAGACGGCGGCCAATTGGATCAATCGCACCGGTAATGTTGCGACCCGCATTGTACAGAAGTGTCGTGATTTGATTATTCCCATCCTGGATTTTGGTCGTATTCCAATCAATCCAGGTAAGTGTCGTAATACTACCCGAAGCGACTTTTAACGAATTCGCCAGTCCATTTCCATCGTATGCATACGTCGAACGATTTCCGAGCGGATCGATGTACACTTGCAGTCGGTTGCTACCGTCGTAAACAAACTCCGTGATACACAATTCGGGTGTAGTGAACTGCGTTAAGTTGCCATTGCCATCGATTGTAAAGGTACTGACTCTACCGCCTGGATCTTGGATACTTTTTAACTTATTGCTCCCATCATAAGCACAGGTCAGTCTTCGACCGTACGGATTCAAGACGCTGGTGACTCGCCCATCGCCGTCATAGGTAACGGTGCTTCGATTATCGCGAGCATCGGCGAAGGCTACGACCTTGCCTGAGGAATCGTAAAGCACAACACTTCCGTCATAGTTGGTTTGTCGCCAGCTTCCATCTGCAGGAATCTTTTCGAGCATGCTGGTCGACCCGGGAGGCGAAAGGTACAGATTGGTACCTGGATCGAGATAGCCAAACCGCTGCTTCTCACCTAAAGGATTCACGTAATCAACGTTATTGGAATCCACTGAAACGATTCGAACATTCAGCGAACCGGTGACTCCACGCCCATTTTCGGCTGCAGTTGTGTTTCTTGAATTATAGGCTAATACTTGTCGCGGATCGAACGAAGTGCTCGGTGGTGGCGCAATCGCAAACTTTACCGCACCGGTTGCGAAATCGATTGTGCCAGATCCAGAAACCTTGCGTACGAAATCAGACAATTGATTTTCAACAGGAGCAGCGCAACTGTCCCCACCGCAGGAACATTTTCCTAGTCCTGCGGGACCCCCTGTATCCCCTCCCGCACTGCAACCACTTAGCCACCCAACGTCAACAACCCCACCACAATCTGTATCGCCGTTATCATATTTAGGATTGGTCATAATAGCTTGTCTTCCGGAGAGATAGAAGTTGGCCCGCTGGTGTTGGGAAATCTGCCAGGGACCGGCATATTGCCAAGGAAAGGAGAAACAAGAGGTACGCTTGGCGGACTTATGTACGACGCAGTTGCAAGCTCACTGAGAGAGGATGAAACAGCCACAAGCGTTACCGTGCTAGGCCAATTGCAATCGGCTGAGGAAGTATCCAGCCCAAGGACTATAGAGCCTGCTAAGAGGTCGACCACGTTCGATGCGGAGTAAACAACTGCCGCCGTTCCGGACTTACGCAATTCAAATTTTACTACAAAGATGCCAGAGGAATCTGTTAATACAACTGCCGCTTGCGTAAACCCGCAAGGGCTCCCCGCGATAGTCGCAACGAATTCGACACATCCAGAACCAGATTGATCGAGAGTGAATTCTGTATTGAAGCTGGCACAACTCGAACAATTATTGTTCGTTGCGCCTGACACAGTGACCTTGAACTTGCTTGGAATTCGACGAGCCGCATCGCAAAACGCCATTATCTTTCCTCCAATGCTAGAACACGAAAATGAATTCGACTGCGATCATAAGTCGGGCTTAACCGGACGCTATCGCGCCAGCGGCTAATTGGCCGACGAGCGTTTGCCAAATGGCACTCACTTTGCGAATTTTGAGCCTCAATGCGCTAGCAAGAGGGCTTGAACTGTCAGCGATTTTTTGGCTTCCGGTCCGCACGCTAGCGCGTTGCGGCTCAAAGTGAGTGCCGACGAAAGTTTGCCCACGGCTTGCTGCCCATGTTGTGAGCGACGCCTTGACTTCGAGTGCCCGTAATTGTAGGAGTGTCCAATCCATGGTCAAACGAATTCTAAAAAGATTTTCAATATAGGTTAGTTGACGCTGCTAGGATCATTCGTGTCCCCCAGCTGCTTCTTGCCAATGCTGGCAAATGTCATGCAGTCGTGTGATGAATCATCACGCGATACGCAATCAAGACGATTGATTGGTCCGTATCGTGTCGGCGATGGATGAGCCGCTCGTGATTCTGCTCTTGACTGCTGATCATAGGTTTCAGGAAACCGACGCAATGCGGGAACAGTTGGGGACAACTGTTCTACAATGTCGCCGATTCATACTTACTCGGTATCGAAAAACGCTCGTTCAAAAAATTGCACATTGACACTCCAAATGTTTTGTCGGTGAAGTTCAGAAATGTCTTGCCCGAACAAATTGAGTCGATTTCATCCTTAGTGGGACTCGATTTGTAGAACCCAACTTTCGAGTTCTCACTATCCAGCCAAATGAACGGCTTAGAATGCTTTTGGACAGCGAAATTACACACAGCAGTAGAACTAGCCATCCCGAAGTAGCGATCTTGGGATACGAAGTCTCGAAACTCCCGGAAGGCATCAAATACGATTTTCCGGTTATATGGCTGCGGCACATGCCCTTCGAAGCTCAAACCAAAATAACCGAGTCGCTTGAGCGTGTCATAGGTATACCAGAGGAAGTCCTTGAATCCACCGCGACCACGAACTGGAAGTTTGTTCATGTCTTCCATTGCTCGCAGTGTACACAAACGCAGCTGCGTGATTGGCTGAAGCACTACGTAATCGTCACAAAACTTAACGAAATCAAAAGCTAGATCGGGAATCAACGAAGCGAGAAAAAACATTAGAAAGTCGTTTCGAACAGGTATCCGAAATCCGAATGCTGGCGCAATGGCTTCATGTGGAATGTGCTCCACGATGCTCGTGTCTTCGGTTAAAAAGAGTGGCTTGTCCCCGAAGATCCATACTTTGTTGATATACGGAAGATTGGCCGCAACGCTGCGCAACGAGTAAAGCATCTCTTTATCCTGATTCGGGCTATGACGAAACAGATACACGATGTCGAGTGGCTTTTCTGGCTGGACTGATTGAACCTTCATCATTGTGGTTGGACTCGAATGAAATGCTAATTGGGATTGCTCTATCTCCCTTGGAATTGTTTTGTGTTGAGCAGACGATTGCCTAGCTTGAAGCAACTGAGCCTGTTCTAGTTCTCTACCTCGTACTTCGGAATTAGGTCTCAGCTCCAAGGAACCGTCGAATGCGTTTTTGGCTTGCTCACGAAGTCCACTGCGAACGTAAACAAAGCCCGGATCATGAAACGCTTCTGCGTCTGACCTACTTGAAAAAGTCCATTCATACTTACACGGTTTTGAAAAACGCTCGTTCAAAAAATTGCATAGTGGTTCTCCAAATGTTTTGTCCGTGAAGTTCAGGAACGTCTTGCCCAAACAAATTGAGTCAATTTCATCCTTAGCGGGGCAAGATTGATAGATTCCAACTTTCGAGTTCTCGCTCTCCATCCAAACGAACGGTTTAGAATGCTTCTTGACGGCGAAATTGCACACTGCGGTAGTACTTGCCATCCCAAAAAAGCGATCTTGTGATACGAAATCTCGAAATTCGCGGAATGCGTCGAACACGATTTTCCGATCATAATGCTGCGGCAAATGACCCTCGAAGTTCAAGCCAGGGTAGCCAAGGCGATTGAGCGTGTCATAGGTATTCCAGAGAAAGTCCTTGAACACACCACGACCACGAACCGATATTTGGTTCATATCCTCCTTCGCTTGCCATGTACACAATCTCTGCTGCGTTAAAGGCTGAAGCACGATGTAATCGTCACAAAACCTGACGAATTCAAAGGCCAGATCTGGAATTAACGAAGCGAGAAAAAGCATTAGAAAATCGTTTCGAACGGGTGTCCGAAATCCGAACAATGGCGCAATCGCTTCGTGTGGAATGTGCTCCACGATGTTTGTGTCTTCGGTCAAAAAGTGGGGTCTGTCTCCAAAGATCCACACTTTGTTGATAAACGGTAGGTTGGCCGCAACGCTACGCAACGAATAGAGCATTTCTCGATCCTGGTACGGGCTGTGACAAAACAAATATAAAAGGTCGAGTGGCCTTTCTGGCTGCCCTGATTGATCACTATTCATCGCGGCTGGAACTGTCTTAACATGAGCGGCGATCTGGGGAGCTTCGAAATAGGACGTGCGTATAAATGCGTCCAGCGTATTATTGCCTAGCTTGCGCGTCGTATTAGAGTGCTCTAGCTCCCTTGGAACGATTTCTCGTTGAGTAGGCACTTGCTTGGCTAGATCCAATTGAACCCTTTCGAGCTCTCTCCGTGTGATTTCAGAATTGGGACGCAGTTCCAGGGAACGGTCGAACGCATTTTTGGCTTGCTCATGAAGTCCAGTGCGAACGTAAATCAATCCCAGATTGTGAAGCGCTGCGGCGTCCGTCGGATCTCGCTCCACTAACTCTTCAAGAGCCTTCGCTGCTTCTTCAACAGACCCGAAATGGAATAGCCAGCGACAATAGTCTTGCCTAGCAAGCGCATGGGCAGGATTTACCGCCAATGCAGCGTCAAGTAGAGGTCGCATGCCGGCCGTTTCACCTTGCTTTTCGGCAACGATAGCCCTGAGCCAAGATATATTGGCGGACCCATGAGGCTGTTTATGCAGTTCGGTAAGCAGCAAGTCCATAGCTATCCACTTGTGCTGATCGATCAAATTCCGGCCAAGACCTTGCCAAGCTTCTTCAAAGTTTGGTTTTTGAGCAATGATTGAACGCCATTGAATCTCGGCCAGGGCCAACTGTCCACTATCCTGGTAGACAAGTGCCAAATTGTTATGAGTCTTGTAGTCAACCAGTCCGACGTCCATGCTGACGAAGTGCCGCTCTTCTTGCGAATCGAGAATCGATCGATATGCAGAAATTGCGGCCTCAAAATTACCCAGATCATGCTCGAGCATACCTCTTCTGAACAAAAGTTCGACATCAAGCGGAAAAACATGGAGCGCGCGCAAGCATTCTTCATGTGCTTCACGCAATTGCCCCTGAGACTTCAAGGAATTGACTAGAAGGGAATTCGCTTTTCGAACATGAGATTCTGCAGAGTCGGAAGCGGATAGGCAACGTTCAAGCCATCGTTGGGCAATTGCATGTTCTTCCATGTCGGAATAGGTCATGCCAAGATTGAACAACACAAACGGATGATTCGGATGCTCATTCAACTCGAGTTGCAGCAACTTTTAATCGCGATCATATTTTTTGGCTTTACCAGAAGGTGAATTGTCCGGACCGGAATGAACGACATGCAGGTTTGTCCACTCGACTCGCCCGCCAAGGCGTCTGATAGCGGGGAGTAGCTGTTCGTGGACTCGACCTTCAAAGCGGATATCGGGATGGTTGCGAACCAGTTTTACATGATCAACGGCTGTAACACTGGTCTCGCCTTGTCCCTCAGGACAATGTACCTGAACGACGTAACCAAGCACGTCGTTAGGATGTTCGCAGTAAGCTAGTTCACGAAGCCTTCTTCCGTTGGACGGGTCAATCGTGTCATCGGAGTCCATCCAGAATAACCAATCGCCAGAAGCCAACCGAAACGATTCGTTGCGTGCCGCTGAAAAACTGTCCACCCAGGGAAACTCTGCAACCTGTGCACCGAATGACTTCGCAATTTCGCGAGTTGCATCAAGTGAACCTGTGTCCACCACAATGATCTCGTCGACCCACGGTCGGATACTTTCCAGGCAAGCTGGAAGGGTCCGCCCTGAATCGCGGACGATCATACACAATGATAGTCGAGGATGTTGTGGCGTGATCATCTCGCGGCTCCATCAAGATTTCAGCTTCAAAGTGTAATTCGTTAAGGCATCGCGCAAGGCTATAATTGCCAGCGTTGTACAGTAACGTCTTGGATCGGGAATTCCTCGCAAATGCTGAACGATTTGTTGTTCAGAAATCGAAAGACATGTCTTGATAGTTTGGTCTGTCGCTAACTCAATCAATGCGCCAACGCTGGCGATCATGAATCCACATCCAGAAGTGGTGAAACGTGCTTCTTTTACCAAGTCCTCGCAAATGCGTAAGTAAATCGTGGTGCGTGGTGGCTGCCCGTCCAGTGATGAATTTCCAACTGCATTCGCGTCGCGAAGTTCGCCCATGTAAAGTCTGTCTTCAACGTATTGGTAAACCCTTGACTGTTCTAACATTTTGGATGACCTTGGTTTTGTGGTTTAACGTCGGGAGGCAGACAAGTGGGATAGACAGGCTTCCAGCCTTGGAATTCAAATCACAGGCTGGAAGCCTATGCTACATTGCTACTTTTTCAAAACGAACCAGGAACGCCATGGCGGATCGTCTGTCAATTCAATTGCCAAATTCTCCTCTGCCCCGAATGTCGTAACCGCACTTGCGACTCCAAAATCTCCCTCCGGAAGTTTGCCGTCAAGAAAATCATGTCCAGCCAAGATTCCACCTCGTCGCACTTTTGTGTACCAGTCTCGCAAGTCCTGTTGGACAGCTTCAAACGAATGATTCGCGTCCAGATAAACAAAATCGAGCGATTGGTCCTCGAAGAACACGACCGCCTGGCTCGAAAACGCACGATGGATACAAACTCGACTACCGAACCTATTCAATCGACTGCGAGTGGCTTGGAGATTTGCTTCTTGTTCATTGTCAGGTAGATTTGCAATGTCGCTGTAATTTGAAAGTCGCCTCCATGGATCGACCAAGTGCAACATTTTTCCCTTCCAGTTCTGAAGGATTTGTTCGGCGAATTCGCCTCGGCAAACTCCTACCTCAACAGCTTCTCCAACCAACCCAAGCCGATTGAGTGCGTGTGGAAAGTCTTCTCGCCGTTTGATTTGAAATCCATTAGCAAGTCGCGGCTTAGTTGAAGTTCGCGAGAGTGCATCTGCGACGATTGCTTCTCGTCTGGCAAATGGAAGGCCGTGTCCAGCGACGATGACGGGATCGATGGACTCAATAAGCCCAGGGACTGAGTTGAATCTCAAGTCCAACTCGACCGCAAGTCCGGCGAATCGCGAAGTTGACAATAGATTATTGACGGCAAGCTGTTCCATCCATGCACTTTCATTTTCAGGATAGGCGTCCACTTGCCGCCAGAACTGTTCCACGGTTTCGTCGGCTAGAACAATCATCATCCCGGTATTCCAGTGGTCAGGATTCGGGTGTCGCACCATTCCGATACCCTTTTTGATGAGTTCGGTGGGATCGATATCTGTGCGAACCACAACAGCGTCAGCGTCAAGCCAAACGATGTGTTCGTAACCCATCGCAATGCCCGCCAAAATCAACGGCACTTTGCCCCATCCCGCTCGCTTGTCGATGACAGGAACTCCACCAACATCCCAGTAATCCATCTGGTGTTTCATGGCGTATTGGCGGTGGTGTTGGCGCGTTAACGTCAACAAACGCTCGTGTGACCCAGTCGCCATCTGAATAAGCAGCGACTTTCTCAGCCTACCGTATTGATTTGACCGAGATTCACCAGACCTAGGGTGGACCTGCGCGGCATTCGAAATCTCCTGTTCCTTTCCAGATGCAGGGCGAGGCGAATTGCAATATAACAATTGGAATTCCGATTTGACTGCGTTTTCGCTGCAGACAACCGCGAGATAGTTAAGTGAATGGAGAGTCTCTCTAATATCTTTCGAAGGTTCGGTTCGAATCATGAACGCGTAATACTCCTCAGCAGCATCACTTGTCCCGTATGGGAAATAGATTTGTTGAATTGTGTGCGGCTGGTTTGACAACCAATCCCGAAGCTTGCCTGAATCAGAGTCTTTCAGATAGTACCCCGCGTCGATTCTGAGTATCCAATCCGAACTGGCAAGCATGGAAACCTGGTCCAAAAGCAAATTCGCACCATACTCCTTCGCCACTTCAGATGCTTGTTCGTTTTGTCCACAACCGTCAAGGTAAACTTCATCAAAATACGGACAAAGGCGTGACAGCGATTCAACCAAAGCTGGCAAATCATTTTGAAACCTAACAACTGCAACGACCCGAAGCCTGTCTTGCATTTCGGTGATCAGGTTAGACGAACTATTTGAATGCAATAAACGCTGTTTTCTATTTTCACGTTCGTGCAGTTCGCAGAATCGATCCGCCATTTGTCGAGCGGACTTATCCCATGTAAAGTTGTAACGAACGTATTGGCTGGCGCGCAGGCCACGACTACGCGTTGTCTCCCAATCCGTACTTGCTTGTCGCATTAACGATCGTAAGTCATCAATCGACACATAAAACTCGGTAGCGGGACCAAATAGATTGTTGACTCCGTCAGCATGGATAACTTGAGTTGGCAGAAAGAATCCATTTTCGTTGTTCACGAAATCGTCTGTCGGTCCCCCCTGAGGAACTATAGGCGCCAAACCACAAGCCATCGCTTCCAAAATCGGCAGTCCAAATCCTTCGCCGCGATAAGGAGCGACAATACAATTGCACGCAGCGTACAAACTAGCCAACTGTCCAGGCGAGAAATCTTCTGAGTAATAAACGATCTGAGGGTTAGTGGAACAGCCTTGGGCTTGCCGAATATCGCTTTGCATTGACTGAGGTTGATAAAAACTGGTGGTCCCAACATCTTTTACAACCAAACAAACATCATCTTCGGCGGTAAATTCCTGCAAATAAGCTTCGAGAACTCGATCGAAGCCTTTTCGAAGAATAGTTCCACCAACGTAGAGGAACCGAAATGTCTTTTTGGTGGGCAACTCTCTCTTTGGGACTACGAGTTTGAAAACCGACTCATCGACGCCCCAGGGAAAGTATCGAATTTTGTCTGGATTAACGCCACTGTTGATATAGACCTGCTCAACATATCGAGACATTACCCATATCTCATCGACCTCGTTACGAAGGTGGTCGATCCAATCGTTTGGCAGATGACCAAATTCCCAGGGTTGAATGTGAACCCAAACGCCATGCGCCGGTTTCTCTCAATTGGGTGGAAATGCGTGACGAAGAACGATCGAATCATTGCTTGGCATTTGTCGCTGAAAATATGGACGCAGCTTGTGTGCATCTCGAAGTCGTTCGCCATGGAGTTGATTCATGTTACTTGGCGACAACGACAGGGCGATTCGGGGATCACGGGCAAATCGCTCAGCTAGTTGCTCGTTGATGTTCGAAAAGCTGTGCCCAGCATAGAACTCTCCTTCCAATGAGAGCGAGACTTGGTCTATGACAGGGGCGCTCAAAACAACGGGCTGAAGCGATTTCTCGATTTCAGCTACCAACGAACCAACAATTGCATGCTGGTTATCGCGGTCCAAATTAGGCGGCAGATGAGGTACGAACCGAATTCGCTCAGGCGAAGCTCCCAATTCTCTCAGGTTCATTGACTGCGATTCTGAGACTGTCCAGAGTTCGTTGTACTGGCAAATCAATGGAATTTGCGAAGCATCGAAACGTGATTCGTCGGAGAATCGGAGAACATTGAACGAGGCGCAGGGATCGGCGACGATGACACAGTTGCACCAGTACGTTACGGCCAAAACAGATCGCGAGCGTTTTCCGTTTTCCAACGCTTTCAGAAAAAGAAACTCGTTTTCATTCAATGCCGCTTGCGATTCAGACGGTAACGATTCAACGACAATTGTCCGGGACTCGTATGCAAGTTGACGAATCCACTGTCGTGCCTCTTGGGATGCTTGCGTTGCGTCCCATACGGGTGCTCGCAGAACAATTCCGAGCGGAAAAGTCGGGTCATATTTCCGGAAACAAGCTAACTCTTCTTTTAGGGCGGCTACGAATTCATCTAGGTCCGCTGGGACGCTACTGGCACCCCCCATTTGTTCTTCTGATCGACCATGGTCTATCAGCTTGGCAACAGACATCCAGCGATAAAGTCCTGCACACCATGTAAGAATCCAACCACGTTCACCATCCAAATGTGCGTTAAACTTCTCGTAGTGCTCCCATAGATCGTGAACCATGAATCGCAGCGCACCTCGCCAATCGTACATAATGCCTCGATTGGCTAGCTGAAGCGACTCTGTAGAGGTATAGCGATTGAATTTCTCGATCCAATGTTGAAGATCTCGAAAACTGCGGTGCTCGATACCGACATGAGCATTGGCAGGGGCTCGCACTTCCTGACCATTTAATTCGACGCCGCCATGAAGTGTCGCCGAAAACTTGAAGTGCCCACGTTTCAGCACCCTGGCACACGTATATCCAGGCCACCAACCGCAATGCTGCATCCATTGACCGCAAAAATAGGACTTAAATGGAATATTGATCGCTTCGAAAGTTTCGCCTCGTTCTCGAATCCATTGATTGACCAATTCGCCCGTTATTTTCGGTACGAATTCGTCTGCATCTACAAACCACAACCATTCATTTCGAGCCTCGGGAATGGCGATGTTTCTGGCGGAATCGAAATTTGGAACGTGTGGGTGCATGAGCACCCGGTCGACGAGCGGGCGAGCTAATTCAACGGTCTTGTCAGTGCTATCCGTGTCCAGCAGAAACAGCTCACTGACGTGAGGTCGTAGATGCTCAATGCACTCTACGATGTTTGCTTGTTCGTTATGAGTGAGGATGACACCCGTAATCATGTGGCACCCATATGGATCCTATTTGTGTTCACATCCCCGACTTCAACAGGCCTCGATGAGACAGAGGTGGTCTGCAAGATTAGGAGCCGGACAATTCCAATTAACAGCAGCAGACTTTCAGACGACCAAAAGATTCTTGCGATAATAGTCATTTCGCGCCATAGACCTCGGTGGAGAGTGACCAACGAATCGGCAATCAACTTTTGCCAGTCCAAATCGCGATAGGTTCGCTTAATGAACCGTTAATTGACAGGAGAACGCATCTGACAAGCTAGAACAACACATCATTTATAGCCGTGGTGAATTCACGGGCAATCGAATTTTTAAAAAATACGTTGGAATAAATTTCGAGAAAATTTCCAGATTAATGTCGCACTGAAACAAGTCCTATGAAATCCTTGATGTGCATTGGCGAATGGATGCGTGTCACACGAATTGCATGATGGAATTCTTTGGGAATCATCCTTGCGAGCATTTTGTGCGCACGGTGGTAAAGTCTAATTTCATTCAACGAGTTCACCAATCGATTGGAAAGTTCGAGCTTTATTTCGATTTCGGAGCCGATCAATGCACGGTTTCTTTCTTGAGATCGCTTCGCGTGGGGACAGCAGATTCGGACTCTACGTTTTGGTCATGCCGGTATGGGTCGGTTCGCTTTTTTCGTACGGATGGAGCCGGCAAAAGGCGTTTTGTTCGATTCATGAAGAGGCGGCGAAATGACGGCGTCTAATGATTGGACAACCACAATCGCCGTCGCATGTTTTCGGCAACGATCGAAATTGTACCGTCGAATCGAAAAACCAAGTGTCCAATCAAGCAGCACGTAAAAAACGAAGGGAAGCCAGCCACTGCATCGATTGAACCGGAAGTTGAGCGGTACGGTTGTAGACATTGCCGAGTATATTTACGATGCAACCAGAAATCGAACTGCCATGCGAGTCGCTAGTGGAGAGCGAGTAACGTGGAGATATGACAACGCTTACAAGCTCGTTAATGAGCGGCGATCAGGGGCGAGTGGTTATAATACGACGTTTACTTTCGACGCCGTTGGAAACCGACTGGTGAAAACGCATCGGGTGTACGCACCACAGCCGTGTACGATGCCGCCAATCAATTACAAACGAGTACGGATACAACGGGCGTTACAAATTACACTTTCGATGCCAGTGGCAATCAGCAGATAGTCGTTGCGCCCACCGGTAGTCGAACGACGTATGTTTGGAATTACGAGAACCAGAACACACTTGTTCAACAATCGACCGGTGCTCGAGTGACCATGGCTTACAATGCAGATTTCCGTCGAGTTAGGAAATGGAGTTAAAAAAATGGGTGCCATCAACTATATATGGGACGAAGAGAACGACAGTCTCTTAGAGGAGGTAGATGACGACGGTAACGTCATCGCAAGCTACACGAACGAGCCTGGGCCGTTTGGGAAAGTCATTTCGCAGGAACGCAATGGCGTCACGAGCTACTACCACTATGACGGACAAGGCTCGACGGTAGCTCTTACCGACGATAATCAAAACGTCACCGACACATACGTTTACAGTGCCTTTGGTGAACTAGTTTCGAGTACCGGAACGACAGTGAATCCATTTCGCTATCTGGGCCAATACGGATATTACACGGACGTCGAAACCAACGACTCCTACATCCGAGCAAGATCCTACAATCCGTCGTTAGGGCGATGGCTCACCAGAGACCCGCTAGAATTCAGGGGAAGCAAGTGGAATCTTTATGAATACGTAAGTTCGGCACCGCTCGATAAAGTTGACCCGAGCGGAAAAGCAAATCTTTGGAATCCATTTACCTGGACAACCGGCGGAAATACGTGGGGTGAGTTTATTGACCCGCGAGTGGGTTATCAGGGATTCGGTGCATCCTATGGAGAATTTGTAAATCCTTGGGATGGATCGGGCCCGCCGCCAGTGGACTGGATCGATTCGGCGCTGGCTGGTGGAACTATGTTCGGCCAGGGTACGGCAGTTATTGCAGGAACTCTGGCGGGTGGAATATGGGTGGTTCAGATCGTTGGTTTCGAGGGCGTGGCGATCGCTGAAATAGTGATTCTCAAAAATGGAAATATTTTTAAAGTCATTAGTCGACCATTTAAGTGTGGTTTTCGGGTTGATCCTGCGCATCACGGAAAGCCTTGGGGGCACTCTCATTGGTGGAAGTGGTAGTGGTTATGGAATTTCAGTTACCCGAATTCAAAAGCGGGAAAATCAAAGTTTGTTTGAACGGAGCTGACGTTGCAATATACGGGACGACCGAAGGGCTCCTAATTCTTGGTAAGCTATGCATCGAGCTTGCGGATAAAAAAAAAGTTGAGCATCTTCATTTTGAAGATTATGATGTTTTGACGCGTGACTCACTAAAATTGGTTATCGCTGCGTTTGTAAGCGAGGGGACACAAGAGGACACCGGAAAGGAACAACGGTGAACAAGTGTGTTAGGAGGGCGTCAGGAATTAATCGCGGTTGAGAATTGAGCCACTTTCGCGGGTGGCTTGGATGGCTGTTGCAATTATGGCGAATCAGTGATGCCGTCTGTAGGGTTGCTTGCTTGTGACTGCGGGTGGCTATTTATCTTTGACGAGTCGAACAACCCAAAACCATGGGCTCACTCGATTTCGCTACAATAACTCCGTTCCGCCAACCCAAACAGACCTCCCCGGATTCCCGGATGAGCCAAGTTTTATGGGTTGAAAAATATATCAGCCCTACGGAGCGCAATATGAATCTTTGGCAAGACTTCGTAAACAACGATAAAAAAGTTATCCATAAATGGATGCACTATTTCCCAATTTATGAAAAACATTTTTCCCCGTGGAGAAACAAAACGCTGAACTTTCTGGAGATCGGCGTATCAAAGGGGGGCTCGCTGCAAATGTGGAGGCGGTTCTTCGGCCCGATGGCAACGGTTATTGGTATCGATATGAATCCTGAATGCCTAGCCCATCAAGAGGAAGGGATACACATCCGGATTGGCGATCAGAGCGACCCGGTTTTTTTGGCTTTACTAATTAAAGAATTCGGTCAACCGGACATCGTTTTGGATGACGGCAGCCATAGAATGGATCACATTAAGAAGTCCTTTGAATTTCTTTATCCGAAGATTTCTAAAAATGGTTTGTATGTAGTGGAGGATTTACATACTGCCTATTGGGAAGAGTACGGAGGAGGAGTCGACGACGAGGACACGTTCATCAACGTTAGCAAGCGATTCATTGACAGCCTGAATGCGGAACACTCCCGAGGTGCTATTCAACCGGATTTCATAACGGAGCACACCTTCGGGATCTATTTTTACGATAGTGTCATTGTATTTGAGCGAGGGACCATTCCAATTAAAAAAGCCCGTCAGACAGGAACGCAACCGGGTGTTCCGGCAAAGGTTAGGTAGTTCCGATTTTCCATTCACCATGTTCATGCCGGATGCAACAAGCGTGACGGGAAATCATCCGAAGTAGAAAGCGTTCCACCCTGCGAAAATAGCTGATTAATAGCTGCGATTGATATGTATCATGATGACGCAGGGACTGACGGACGACAACGGTGCGACGAGCGCCGGCCTCGATTAGCCACAAAGCATAACGATCCGCAGGGCAAGCCTGGGGTATTCGAATCCCGCCGGCGTTGCCGATCAGTCCTTGGTCTTCGATTCGTTCGACCATTTTTCTTTGAAACGCCGTCGGTTTTGATCCATGACGGCACGGATATCGATGCCGGTCGCTTTGAACGTAACACTTCGAAAATGATGAACAAAGACATGGGACGCAATTAACACTTTATAACCTGCGTCAATTGCTCTGCGGCACAAATCATCATCTTCGAAGCCCCCAACTCGGAACTGTTCATCAAATAGGCCGATATCGTCGATGACGCTCCTTCGTAACAGAATACAAAAACCAACTAATCGATCAGTCTCCGTTAGTTGCCTGTTCAATCGCAGATCCCATGCAAAGCCATCTAGGCTTGTACGTTCGCTATAGGAAACCGCAATCTTTTGAGGACCACTAACATTGTTGGAAACAGGGCCAACAAGACCAGTATCGGGTCGGTCATACAGGGACTCCAGCAGACCATCTAACCAGCCTGTCGTAACGACCGTATCATTATTGAGAAGCAGAATTTGCTTGCCGCTCGCAATCTGTATTCCTTGATTTACTGCCGGTGCAAATCCGCGATTTTCGGAATTGGATATCACTCTTGCACCGGAGATTGAACGAAGATAATCAAGTGTACCATCTGTCGATGCATTGTCGACGAAAATCAACTCGTAGGGTTCATCTGTCTTTGCAATGACGCTTGTGATGCAAAGATCTGTATAGGCAAGCTCATTGTGGGTGACAATTACGATTGAAGTAAGCCCGTATTCTGGCCGACGGATTTTGCTTGCCTTTGCCAGATACTGAGATACAAAAAATTCCTCTGCTTCGTCAGATGTTAGTCCAGTGATCTGCATGCGTCCGAAATCCAAATTGCCTGGGCATCCTGTCTGTTGCCATTCTCGATATCCGTCGCCGGGTATCGATTCGAGAGCATTTATTTGAAAACCAGATCGGAAGAGAAGTTTTTGAAGTTCTCTGCGCGTCATGCATCGCACGTGGTCTTCGTCTAGTAAACCGTCTGCTTCGTAACTCCAATTGCCATCGACCAGCCCACGGACTACGCGGTGATGGCGAATGTTTCGCACGCTTACAACCAACGAGCCTTCGGTTTTGAGCCAATGACGACAGTTCGCAAGAACGTTGGCAGGATTTCGCAAATGTTCTAAAACGTTTAGGATGATACAATCAAATTCCGCAGGCCTAAAAGCGTCAATTGAAATAGATTCGATTGCAATTGCGCCAACGCGGTCCAAGTGTTTGCTCGCTTGCAAAGCAGCTTCACCGTCTAACTCTACGCCAATGACGATGCAATCTTGCCGGACTTTCAACGCGGCTCCCAATCTACCGGCGCCACATCCGATATCAAGAATTCGTCGAGCGGTCGTTGGCACCAATGACAGCACGTCCTGTCGATCAATTTCACCGTAGGCACTAGACTCTTCAGGACGGTTCTTGGATGGCGAAGTGCTTACGCATTTGTCGAGAATTGATTCGGACCATAGCTTTTCTTTCATCGCTTTGGCCGCACGCATCGAATCCTCGATGGATAGGCCTAAGTAATTTGAAGCGTCATAGTCCATTTTATAGTGGTCGCAACCAGAATAGTGCAGGCATACGAACCTACCGTCACCACTGGCTGGCCACATCTCGGCATTCATTCTCATAGGTTTCGGGCCAATAAGAACTGTGGAACTGAGGGGCTTTAAAGTTGCAATATATTTGGAAGTAGCCCACCAAAAGTTTCCGCTGTAGTGCGGATGTGGATTTGGATAGAGGTTGATTCCCACCATATCGTTCATTGCGAGTAGGCGGAGACACGTCTGGTATCTATCGATACAGTAGTGCTCCATCACCTTTCTCCAGGAACTGGTAAAAGTCGTGAGCCTACTAATACCCTTTGTATGGATATAAAGCAGGTGCTTGTCTATGTTTGCTTTCGCGTATTTATGCAAGGCTTGTAGCGTGCCAAGCTCCCACGTATTAGCATCGCTGTCTTCATTCACCGTTACCTTGGGGTAGTTGTCGAACATACCCGCAGTATTGCCGTTGCCGATCGCATAGACTCGAATTTCTTCACACTCGTTGTAAAGACCAGAAAGCTCTATTCGCTTAAGCTGTTCCTCGACCATGGCCTTCCATGGTCCGCCTTTGAAGATATGGTAGAAGACTACGGATTCATTCATGTTTGCGTGTCAAAATTCCTAGTCCGTGATGAAAAGGGAAGTTATAGAAGCAGCATCGGTGAATAGTGGCCAGAGCCTCAACAGCGTTATAGACTTGTCGATGGCTAATCGTATCGTGGAAGATCACACAATCGGCGTGTTGGATTGCCCAATCTCCGCACGCAAATGTCGAACCAAACAGATGGACGATATCAACGTGAATTAGGTCGTAATACGTAGTATCGGACAGGATGTAGGACTCGAAATCTGACCTTACTAACTGAATGTTAGGCCAGTTCGCCAGATTGGCCACCGTCACATCCATATGATCCTCCTTCTGTGTGGAGTGAACGTCACCCCGGAACGTATCGACACCAATTACTTTTTCAAAGAAGTTGGCCAAAGCAGACGTTGAGAATCCGTACTCTACCCCGAACTCGAGAGCAGCTGAAGACCCGAGATTGAAGCGAACTTTAATGTCTGCTATTATGGTCTCTAATCCTATCCACGCAGAAGGGTGTCCTTTATAGACGACCGGCGACGTTCTAAATCTCGGCTCATACAAGATCATAATTACCTCTGACTTGGCATCGATCACAACATGGACCGCAAACCGTGGGCTAGCGCCCAATGGTACTCACTTTGTGAGCGGCAAGGCGCTAGCCGCCGGTATCCCGTCTGCATAATCGCTGTGATTTTCGACACCCGCGGCTAGCGCCCAGCGGCTCACTATCTCACAAAGTGAGTGCCATTTGGCTAGCGCCCTTCGGCTAATTAGCCGCGGGCGCGCTAGCGTCCGGTTCAGCCCGACTTCTGATCGACGCCCTTTGGCTGACCCAAGCTACAAGTACGCGAATCACGAGCACGAAGATTTCGGGTCAAGACTAATTTCGCAAAAAAGATAGGAGCTTGCAACCAGCAAATTTCTAAAAAACCGACTGAATCGAGACTTCTACGCTGGTCAATCGAGATCGTCTTCGGCATGTTCAAACAGATGCTTGGTTTTCGCCATCTCTTATGCCTTCGCCAAAACGGCATCGAGATCCAGACTATCAATCGCAACAAAGATCCAGCCATTTTCGCAGGGTGGCCGGAAGGGTGTTGTGGAATCACTGGCTCTTTGTTATTCCCAGTTCGGTTGCTAGGTACTCGAGAGTGCCCACTTAGAGGCTGGCATAGTCCTCTGTCCGACTTAGACAATTGCGGTTATCGTTTCCATTAGAATTCCGCAGTGTTTTTTCGTTTCCACTTTCGAAATATTGATCTATTATGCCAAGTCTTACTGTTGAAGGAATTGGAACTTTTGAGGTTCCTGAAGGAAAGCGGCTGGCTGTTGCCCTAGGCGAAGAAGCGGGCACCGATCAGTTGCATGCTTGTGGCGGCAAAGCGCGTTGCACGACTTGCCGTGTTGAGTTTGTCGCCGGTGAGCCTGATAAAATGACTGTTGCCGAGAAGCAAGTCTTGGCAGCCAAGGGTGCAATTGGAGTTCGACTCGGTTGCCAGATCCTGTGTGAAACCGATATGACCGTTCGCGTTATCAGTCGCCTAGAAGGAAGCGGGCGAAAAGATTGCGGATCACCTTTGGCAGCGACGATCGAACCAGCTCCGGTAGAATGGACGACCAAGGGGTAGATTCCCCTGACGTGGGATAGGCTTCCAGCCTGTCGTAGCATTGCAATGAAAGGCTGGAAGCCTATCCCACTTTTGCTCTTCATTCCTTCGTTCATCGAGCAAATTAGAAATGTGCGGTATCGCGGGCGGAATCTGGTCATATGACGCACAGGGTCTGACTCGCGATGATCTGGGCCGAATGACAGATGCTATCGCTCACCGGGGCCCGGATGATCAAGGTCATTTGTTCATTCCCCCCAGACCCAATCCGTCCATCTTAAGCGGACGGCCTTCCCCTGGTGTTGCGCTTGGCTTTCGACGGCTTTCTATCATTGACTTGGTTACGGGACATCAGCCATTAGGAAACGAAGATGGTTCTATTCAAATCGTCTTCAACGGAGAAATCTACAACTATCAGCAGATCAGGCATCGGCTTGAAGGCTCCGCGCATAGCTTTCGAACTCAGAGTGACACAGAGACAATTGTTCACTTGTATGAAGATCTAGGCCTCGACTGCTTCGAACATCTGAACGGGATGTTCGCGCTGGCCATTTGGGATGGCCCCAATAATCGATTGGTTCTGGCTCGTGATCGGATGGGAAAGAAACCACTGTATTACACGGTCGGCAACGGACGGCTGGTTTTTGCTAGTGAACTCAAAGGTTTAATGACCTTGCCCGGCATCAGCAAAGAGATTGAACCTGGATCCATCGACCTCTATTTAACCTATCAGTACATCCCGCATCCGCATTCGATTTACAAAGGGATCCATAAACTGCCGCCTGGGCATTATGCTGTCTTCGAAAATGGACAGCTGACTATTCAAAAGTATTGGAATGTAGATTGGGCTCATGAGATCGCGATCGACCAAAAGTCCGCTTCTGCTCAGCTTCGGACAATGCTCGCAGATGCTATTCGGATTCGATTAAGAAGCGATGTTCCACTCGGCGCGTTCCTTTCCGGTGGAATCGATTCGTCCTTGGTCGTTGCGATTGCACAACAGCAGCTTGAGACTCCTGTACAGACTTTTTCGATTGGGTTTTCGGAGGCCGATTTCGACGAAACGCATTATGCAAAAATGGTTGCTGACCATGTGGGAACCAAGCACGAGCGGTTTGAAGTAACGCCCGACGCGATGGACATCCTGGATCGGTTGGTCAACCAATACGACGAACCATTTAGCGATTCTTCAGCCGTACCGACGTGGTATCTGTGTGAGATGACTCGCCGACACGTAACCGTCGCGCTCAGTGGCGATGGCGGCGACGAGCTTTTTGGTGGCTATGAACGCTATCGAGCTTTGAAACTCAGTGGCCAATTGCAGTCTTGGCTGCCCATCAGCTGGCTGAATCAGTCTTGGATTATCAAACGACTTCCAGACTCGAATGCGAGGCGATCGTTATTGCGACGAATTCGTCGTTTCTGTGAAGCGCTTGGACAACCACCGATCGAACGCTACATGAATTGGATTCAGATTTTCGGCGAAGCTAGCAGGTTGAATCTTTATCAAGAATCATTTATCGAGCAATTGCCGGACCGAAATCCAGTGTCGTTTTTGGCAAGCGCGTGGCGAAACGCCGGAAAACGGGACTTGCTCAGTTGCGCTTCGACTGCGGATCTCCAAACCTATATGCCTTGTGATTTGATGACCAAAGTCGACATTGCTTCGATGGCTCATTCGTTAGAAGCACGGCAGCCGCTACTTGACTACCGATTGGTTGAATGGGCGGCGTCTTTGCCTTCGCATTTGAAGCTTCGACGCAGGCAAGGAAAACGGTTATTAATGGACACTTATTACGATCTTTTGCCAAAAGCGATTTGGCATCGACCGAAGATGGGCTTTGGTGTTCCGATCGCAAAATGGTTTCGGACATCTTTGCGAGACCGAACCTACGATGCGTTGCTTGGTCCGGACGCGAAATGTCATGAGTATTTTCGACGCGATGCAGTTGCGGCGTTGGTTGATGAACACATGTCCGGGCGAGGCAATCAAGCGTATCGACTTTGGAATTTATTGTTTTTGGAACTGTGGTTGAGAAATCGGGCGCGAGGAGATTAGCCGTTGGGGGCTCGTGCATCGCGCTGTTTCGATTTTTTAGATCACGAAACGTAAGCTCCCGTGGGATGAACCCACGGGGGGCTAATGATAGTCGACGGAAAATCAGAGTCGACGAAAAATCCGAGTACGAGTACGATTAAGATTGAGAACTAATGTGTGAACAAATCGGATACACTAAAAACCAGCCCCCGACGGGTTCATCCCGTCGGAGCGAACGTTTCTTGATCTAAACCAACACAAGTGAACCCATCCAACGCCCCCTGTGGGTTCACCCCACGGGTTGCGAAAGTTTCTTCGTATCTAAAAACAGGAGCTGAACAATGGCAAACTTTCGTCCATATTGTGCTTCCGGAATTGATGCGGCATACTCTCTTCGGCTCGCGTGGTTTGGATGGCTCAGTTCAGGCGCAGATGTGTCCTGGCCCGAAGGACTTTCGCAAAGAATTGCTCCTCTTTGGGAACAAGACGGAATGCGGCTCGTCAAAGCAACGCGAAGCCGTGACTCAATTACGATCGTCTTTAGTATCAAGCCGAATGTAGCCCCAACCTTTGTAGCTCAACGAGCCAAGGGTCGACTGAGTTATCAGCTTCGCCAAGAGGGCGTTTCGCATTCGTTCAGTCGAAAACTGGCCGTGCGTAGCCTGGGTGAGAACACGTCCAGCGAAGTTGCCAACTACATTGCCTCTCAAGTCGATAATGAATCGCTCTTGGATGCTGATCTCGCCAATTCGTCAAAGCGATTCCAAAAACATTGGGAGTCCACGGATCTCTCGCAGGCGTTTGAAGCAGCCAGTGGTCGTTATTGGTACGACCTACATTTGGTTCTTGTGACTTCGGAGCGGAGTCGAATTTCAACTGAATCGATGCTTAAGAGCATTTTTGAAAGGACGGTTTCGCTTCATGGCCGCGATGGTTTTTTTCTTGCGAACACCCAGCTCATGCCTGACCATCTTCACGTACTGCTACGAGCACCGATTGACGTTAGTCCAGGCAGCGTAGCAGAATTGCTTCAAAACGAGACCGCCGATGCGGCGGGAATTCGGCTTTGGCAGGATACGTTCTACGTTGGGACAACTGGGCAATACAACATGAGGTTGGTTCGACATTGAAACTTCGTCAACCCACGGCGTTAAGCCGTAGGGGCCCGGCACTGCGCGCTGTTTCGTTTTTTTAGATCACGAAACGTAAGCTCCCGTGGGATGAACCCACGGGGGGCTACAAGATTAAGATTAAGATTAAAAGCTATCGCAACGTGGGTATTTTCAACATTGGTGCCGCAGATCGCAGTGAACTGCGAAGCGACTGCGGAAAGGCATAGGTGCGTTCATCGAACGGGTCATCGCTAACTTGATAGAGACTACCGTCTTTCCGGCGGTGCATCCGTGTCACTTCGTCTATGTTCAGCGGCCTTGCTCCAATGCGACCGAAGACGGCGATTTGATTGCCCGATTCGTCTACGGCCCGATCTCGGTCGACTCCTCTCGATATGCAAAGTGCATGTCCGTCTTTAGGAAACTTTCGCGTAGCGATCAAGCAAGGATTCGGGCGTGGCGAAAAACCGTCATTGCCAGGTAATTCGGGACTGGTTAGCTGAACAACCCGCACGCCGTTTTTTCCGTCTGCAATGTATGCGAACTGGCTGACGTTGGTGATGCCTAGTTTGACGTCGTGCGCATCGTTGATGGCTCCCCCCGCGTTGTAGACTTGATCAACATGGGCTTCCATCGGATTTGTGATATCGAGAATAACTAACCCCTCGTGACCGCCGGCCACGTAGGCATAAGTCCGTCCAAGATAAATGCTGTTTGCCTCGTGAAGCTCAACGGTATGAACATGACGAGGAAAGCCGAGTTCGGTTACGTCAAGAACCTTGACTCCGTCTTCATCGCAAACGAAAGCATATCGAAACTGAACCGCAACGCTTTTGGGATGCCGAATCACGTCGTGTCCGATCATGGATACAAGCGACGGTTTTTTGGGATCGCTCAAATCCACTACGGCCAAGCCTGCATCACAACAGATGTAAGCAAAGTGACCAGCAATTGTGATGGCTGACGCTCCGCACAAAATGTTGTTTGGGTTGAAGGTGACATCACGTTTCAGGAAATTGTTTGACGGATTGCCATCGAGCAAAGTGGCGGCGCTGACCATCACCAATCCCTCGTACTTATCAGTCACATAGATATATGCATAGAGAGGGTGCACTGAAGCCTCGAAGTTCTCAGGGCGATGCGTTCGGGTCGGATCCGGTGCAATTGTGGTAGGCGCAGCGACGGACGTAGCGTACTTAGTCCGGACATAGAGTCTTTGTCCCAATGGCGATACCGGTGCTGTTGTGATTCTTTCCGAGAACGCTTTGTGATCGATGAAGGCAATGTCAAAGACGCGCAGCCCTCCTTCACCGCAAGCAGCATATAAAAACTCCCCGCGATGCTGAAGAGAGAGAATTTCTGGTTTGCGATAGAGCGGACTGAGCGTTTCAATAATGTCTCGCCCAGGATGCTCATGTGCGTGCTCAAGCTCACGATGGTGTTTCAAGTGTTCTTTGTAGTTCTCAGGAAACGCAATTGAGTGCAGTGAACTACCGATGACGGCTTGAGGTTCCGATTGCTCTGTGACAACCACGGCTTCCAATCCGTGTTCTCCGGCACCAACCCAACAATAGCGTCCAACAAAGTTTGTGTAGCCGGTCCCCTGCATCAACAACTGGGCCGTGATCGCATTGTTGTCATTGTTGATCGAAACATGACAATCCGTGCAAGACTTGGTTTCGGAGATTCCTGGAAGCGCGGGAGGGGCTGATAAATTCCAATCCGGGCCCCCTCGCACCGTATGCGGGACGTTGGTACTGAAGGCGATGCCGCTGAGCCCCTCGCCACTTATCGTTTGCTGTTGAACATAGACAGACTCTCGGTTTCCGTTGTAGCTTCCAACGTGGACGGCACATGAGCTTCGAGCGGGACCAATGCGATTGCCCGTTGCGTTTCCGTCGCGTGCTAACATGTAGACATCGTCACGAAGTGTTTGGAAATTGTAAGAGATTCGATTTCTCGAAACTTCACCCAGCCCGTGCAAATTCGGAGCCTTGACGTTTGCTTTCTGAGGAAGGTGGCAGCCGAAACAACTTGGGTTCCAAGAACTGTGGCAAGCGATGCAGCTCATGTTGCTATTTTGATGAGCGCATTTTTCATCAGGAAGCCGATCACCCCATCGCATTACCCCGTCGCCGTCCATTCGAACTGTTTTTGCCATGTGGCTCTTGGGATTGTACTCATCGCTTTTCGGATTGATGGTGTCCGCAGTCTGAGTCACTTCCCAAGACAAATTCTTCTCGACATTGCTGCGTTGGATCAGCTTGGGTTGCTTGCCAGGCGCTGTCTTTATTTCGAAACGAGGCTCACCGAATGCTGTCCTCAAGGCCAGTAGGTTTGTTGGCTCATTAGCTGAAGCTGGGCCACTCGTCGGCAGTTTGGCAGGTTGCCCGAAACGGAGCAATTGTTCGACCTTGTCAACAAGCGATTGCCTTGCGTCGCCGTGGCAGTCAATGCATTGAATTTCAATGGCAGCACGCACTTCGCCATAGAGTTTGGTGTCACCGTGGCCGTCCTGGTAGAAATGGCAGTCAACACAATGCATCCCCTTTTCCATGTGGATATCCATCATATGAACGGGAACACCGTCTCGCTGCTTGCCATGAATTTTTTCAAACTCATTGGATGGCGCAACGGAAGCCATCAGGTGATTTGTTGTAGGACTCTCGATCTTAGTCCCTTGGTGGTCGAGCAGTGAACCTGTTCGATCCTTTTTGAAAACCGCTCGAAAGACCCATCCGTGGCCATGGAAGTCAGCAAACTGAGTGTGCTTTAATTTTGGATTGAGGTCGGTGACATTATTTAGGAAATCAGGATTGCCCCAAAGGCCGCGGGCAGCTGACTCCTCAGGGTTCGACATAGATGCTTGTACTAACTCTTCGGCGGTCGGATCCTTTTGCTTTTTGGGATACATGCATTGTCCATCGGTTTCATTGTCCCACCACATATATCCGAGGTAGGTGTTAAGAACATTTGTGCCGGGGTGCATATGACACACCATGCACTGGCTTGTTGGCATGCTATTGGTAAATGCGTGTTGAATGGGATGTCCAGACTCGTGTTTGGGAATCGTTGGATCGATAACCTTGACCCAATCGTCTGTTTCGGAAGCAGCACGTCCCATGTTCCCATATTTTGCATAGGGACCGGAGGATGTCGGTGAGCGATCGTTTGCATAAACGACATGACAAGCGCTGCAACCGCTGCTTCGATAGTCTCCGGGATGGTCATTTGTTCCCAAGAAGTTGAGAGTTGGATCAAGCAGGCGAGTCTTTTGTAAGCCTATGAAGACAGGGTCTGTACGGTTCTCAGTTCCGAGACCGCGGACACTCAATCGCTCTCGAGGACGACCAGGTTCCTCCAGTCGTTCGGGGATCCCGATTTCCGGCCTAAACCTGCCTCCTCGTTCAAAGATACGGAGGATGTTCCCGGGTTGAGAGGATTCAAACCGAGGCAAAGGATCGAGGAATGGAACCATTCCTTTTCGATCGATTTCGTATGGTGTTGGGGGCGGGACGTTTTGAATACGTTGAGGCTTGCCGTGCATGGAGTAGCTTTCGCCGTAGCGAGCGGCCTTTTCTGGCGTGCCGCCATTGTTGTACAGCGCCGCACTCCATAGCATGCAACCGTGTGTCATCATGCTTTTGCGCAATTGCAGAACTTCATTAGCATGACATTGTCCACAAGCAATGTGCGCTACTCGAAGATCTCCTGGATTGACAAAGCGAACGAATTCGGGGCTCTCATGATTGAGTAATGCGTAACTTCGCACGGGATTCGCAGACGAAGACCACATATCTGGATATCGTGGACTGATGTGGGAGCCCTTCTTTGAAAAATCATTTGGGTTTCCCCCGTGACAATCGACGCAACCGATTGCCACAGTGTTCGGCGGGTGCATATTCCCAACATTGGAATGGCAGGTGACACAAGATGTACTCTTGTTTATTTCGTCTTGCTTGGACTGTCTATAGAGGTCGACATGGAGGAGATCGGGGGGAATAGGATACGATTCATTTCCAGCGATACCGAGGTGCCTCGCCGGTCCCCAGGGGTCTTCGCCATTTCGAACAGGCACACTCAACGCATGGAACTTGCCGCTGGGTTGTAGTGCCGGCTTGGCCGACTGCCCAAAACAAGGGGTCCCCCTGGCGCATGTGACAAGCAAGCTCAGGGTCAACATCAGAAATACCTGTCGAATGGATAACTCGGCAGGGTTCAGACTCATGACTTAGTACTCGAAAGAAGCCTCTAAAAAGCCTGCGGCCAGATTGTTGACACTTCCCTGGAGCGGCTGAAATAAATCGCGGAATCCGTTGCCGACAATGAGCCCCGAGAGTCCACTGACAAAGACTACGTTATTGTTAAGAAGCGGACGATATTCAAATCCGCCGCTCAGGTCCAGACCGATTTCGCTTCGGATATTTCCCTGAAAAACGAGAGTCTCCAGCGATGATGTTTGATTGAACCACAAGTAGTTCGCGTTGGTGATCATTTTCAGTCTTGGAGTTAAATCTGCGTCAAAGCCAGCATTAACAAGTTGAATGCCAGGATTGACGAAATTTGTTTGTCCCTGAAACTTGCTGCTACGAAGGTCGGGTAGCAAGCTTTGACGATTGACTAGATTGACTCCAAAGAGCTTGATCTGTTGTCGGTTCCAATAGCTGAATTCTCCGCCGGCGAAATTGGGGTTATCGAAGATCGCGTCAAAGCCCGTGGCTCGACTGTCGTTTGGATCACTATCGCCGGAAGCATAAAAATAGGAACATCGAAAACGTGCCCAGTCACGATCGTACGATAGTTCGAGAGCACCCATAAATGCGCTGATGTCTTGGCGTGAACCAGCGATCGGATTGAGTTCGTCTACGCCGGTTACGTAGTACATTGCATGGCTTATGTTATACCGGTTGATGTGACCATTGCCGGCCCAGCCCAAGTAATAAGCATCGACTTGATGCTCCGCAAAAACACCAACCGGATCTGGACGAACAAGAAATCGGTTGTTGTCGAATTTAAAGCTAGCCTTGTCCTTGTTGTAGTGGAAGCTCAACTCTGTATTGTAGCCTGGGAAAATGAAGTCATTGCGGTAGTAGTTGGCAATGACAGTATTCTGATGACGGTCATCAAAGGTATTGAGCAGGCTATTTGTGTCTTTTTCGGTTTGGTCGAACCAGACGACGTTGTATTGGTCCTGGTTGCTCAATCGATTTCCAAATACCCGCACTCCTCGATTGGTATCCGAAAATATGAAGCCACGGAAATCGCTAGTGAACGGCTGCGACCCGGCTCGCACTGAGACAAAGTCGTAATTGGGACTCATATCTGCGATTTTTGTCTCGTAGAACCATTCCTCGAGTGCCCAGTCCGTCCTATGGCGATTCGTACCGTCGCGAACGTCAGGCGAGACCACTGCCAGCTCTTGCACTTTGAGGTAATTCTGGTTGAAAATTACATTCATGCGCAATCGCCAATCGAACGGCTTGAATGCTGCATCCCCCTTGAATAGATCGAAAGCGAGAGAGTTGTACTGAGTAAAGAAAAACTGATTTGGGTTTCCGAAAAATTCGTTTTGAAAGGGGTTCTGAGTCGCTTCGAACGGAGTCGTTGGAATCGGTGTCTGCCGTTCCTCGAATAAATTCAGTTGTTTGAATTGAAGCTTGAGAAAGGTGTCTTGCCCAGCGATCGGGAAATCTCCTTTAAGCACATTTTGGTTGTACGGATCGTACCAAGCTCCTTGGACAAATGGATAGTCGTCGCCAATGGGATGTCCTTTGCCATAGCGATCCCAAGTTGGCGAGCCAACACGCCAACGGTCCTCGATCGGGACAAAGTGGCTGGTATTTTGCGATTCCGTTGGCAAAACCGATGCCGGGCCAGTGAAGCCCAGTGGAGCTTGAAAAGTAGTAAACTTATATGGAGCCGATTCAGGCGAATAACCCATGGAAGGCGGCAGCGACAACCCCTCGAACTCAGGCGGGGCGATGCTCTTCGGTTCCGGTTCATTCGTCGGATTTATTTGACTTTCATCGTGAATAGAAACTTGAATCGGCTTATATCGTAGCGGTTCGAATGGCTTTTGTTGTCCCCAAGCAATGCCAACGAAGCATGACGCGCAGAGCACCACGATCGATTTCAAAATGGCGTTGGTAGGATTCTTTAACACAAATCGAAAAATTTAGAAAAAAGGTATGCGTTTGTAACGACTGTAACAATTTCATCGGCGATACCGTTGTTCAAGCTTGGACAATTTCAAAGGAATACTAGGAATGCATCAATTGATTAACCGGCGCCGTCTTGTTTAACCCTGTTTAACCCCAATACCGTTCATGTTTTCATAACTACCGCCTGCGTAAAGGTTTTGGAAAGCGGTTTTATTTTTCGGTGCTGAGGG
>JAYTVL010000046.1:0-8452 GCA_043744075.1 Pirellula sp.
TGCCTCGTCCACTACCCTAATCTTCAGCTGTCCCCGGCTACTAGCGAGAACCTTCGATAGTGCGAGGAGCTTGGTATACGCAATCCGCTCGCCTAACCATCTGGATTTTCTATTACAGTCTGAAGTCGAGCAGCCAGGGCAGGTGTGAACCGAGTCAGCCAATTCGTATCAACAAGCCCAACCGCGATAAAATCTTGTAAATGAACTTGGTCTTTTAAGCGAAACGAGGTGAGTTTCATTCGAACGAGATCCTCGAGTTCGACGATTCGCATGTTTTCCAGCATGCGGACCGACTCGATCGAGGGTGTTGCTGATTCGTACGTCGGACGTACTTTTTCATTTGCCCACAGGACATGCACTCCTTGACTTGGCAAGCCGTCCGGGCCATCTAAAAAGAGAGTGACGCTACCCGCTTGTTCTTGAACAAAGCCCTCTGTCGCCATCGCGTCGATAGCACGTGGGAAATCATCACGGCGCAATAGAATATCGACATCGCGAGTATTGCGAACAGCACCAGGATCAACCGTTGAAACCCAAGCGGCAACTGCATTGCCTCCGATGATCGCGTACGGCACGTTTGCTTTCGCAAGACATCGGCTGGTTCTTTCTAATCGCTCACGAACCTTGAGTACAGCATTCATCATTCGGTCCAGTAAATCGTGTTGGTGGAGAGCAACAGCTTCATTTAGTTCTTCAGCAGAGATACTACGAATTTTTGCGGTTACCATGAACTTAATGCTCAATTCCAATTCGGGTCTAGACACTATCTCTGCGATCAAGTTGATCTTAGAGATTTCATTTTAACCAAGACATAGTGACTTGGCATCAGCGCGGATCGCGGATTCGGTACAGTATTTCCTGTGGGCTCGAGTCTGCGATGCGAGGCACTTCCCAAATTTTTACACCATCATATGTGACTTCCAGTCCGCTGACGCCTCGACGCGAAATCGCGTACTGCCACCCGATCCTCTCCTTCTGACGATTAACCTCAAGGTGCAGAAATGTCGTTGGGTTTCCTCCCTCGACTGTGAAAACAAACAGCACGCCATCGACGACAACCAACGAATACTCATTGGATTTGAACGAATACGGAGCGTTTTTCTCTCCCTCTCCCCGTTTTTTCGGGGAGAGGGGGTCGGGGGGTGAGGGGTGGAACCATGACTAGCAAGCCCCCGGTCCACTGATTTGTTAAATTAAGTATTCTGAAATGTTGCCACCCGCACCGAAGCTGATCTCGAGAACGCGACAATTTAGAACGTCGGGCGGACACATACCTACAAGGACGCCCATTGTCGCCAATCGATGGGATGCGTTTGTCGACGATGCAAGCGTTGGCCGTTGGAATAGATTAGAATCGAGGAAAGTATTCTAGCTGAATTTTTACAGGTACCTTCCCCTTTTTCATTGGATCCACTCCATGAGTTCATTGCGATTCAGTCTCTCAGTCTATTTGACGTTAGCCACTTCGATGATTTTCGCAGACGGACCTGTCGACAATCAGGCGGCTTCGGTTCGACCGGTTCCGCCGCCTGGAATTGCAATTGATCCTGAGGTTCGAACTAGTTTGCAACAGGAACTTACGGCCCTAAAAGACCAAATCGGAGAGCTTCGTAAATCGAAGAGCGCGATCATTCAGCGTTATCTTCCGGATGTCGAAGTGTTTGCAAGGGCGGTTGAGTTGGCACTTAACGAGGATGGATTCTTTGAGGTCAGGGATGTACAAAGTGCAAAGCTGGTACTTCGAGAGGGGCATCAAAGAGCTTCAGAGCTGAAAAGCGAGAAAACCCCTTGGACTTTCACATTAAATGAAAAGCACCAGACGGTTCGAGGCTATCGATCGAAACTAGACGGAACGGTTCAGCCTTATGGAGTGGTTGGTGCCACTAACCCGAGAACTTCAAGTCGCGCCGACATTTGGTGTCGCGGACGAAGTGAAAAAGGATTGGAACTGCAGTTTATCGCTGCGCGGATGAGCCCTGAACCTGCTCCAGAGATGGGCTACATTATGATCCATCCCTTTGGTCGCTATTGCAATGCAAATAAGCTTGCCGGAGAAGTCGATACATTGGAGGTGCTCGAGCATGCGATGAAAGAGTATCGGCTTGATCCAAAACGAATTGCTATACGAGGATTCTCGATGGGTGGGGCAGCAGCTTGGCATTTAGCTGTGCACTATCCGGATAAATGGTTTGCTGCCAATCCAGGAGCGGGTTTTTCAGAGACGCCTCAGTTCTTAAAGGTCTTTCAATCCGAAGAGCTGAAGCCGACGTGGTACGAGCAAAAGCTTTGGCAAATGTATGACTGCCCGGTCTGGGCGCGCAACCTGCGAATGTTGCCCACGATCGCTTATAGCGGCGAAATCGACAAGCAAAAGCAAGCTGCCGACGTGATGGCAGAAGCATGCTGGAATCTTCCGGAGAACGAGCGATTTGAACTAACGCATATCATCGCGCCGAAGACCGCACATAAGATCGATCCTGCCGCGCGTCTTGAGATCGAAAGGCGACTAGCGACACTCGATACGATGCGATCCTTGGAGCCGTTGAAAAACGTTTCGTTTACGACGACTACCCTCAAGTACAACCAAGCTCACTGGGTCACAATAAACGCGTTAAAGGAGCACTGGATTCCTGCAAACGTTTCGGCATCGTTTGGCAACAATCCAGTCATTAGTTTGATTGTAGAAAACGTAACAGATTTGACTCTAAATCTTGAGGCAAACCTGATACCCTGGAACACGTTAGCGATTGATGTCGATTTGGATAGCGACAGGTTCCGAGTTGCCAAGCGATCCGATTTCTCCTGGAGTGTTCGACTTCGAAGAGTTGGTGACAAATGGGAACAAGTCTCCCCGATTGAGCCGCCGTCGACTGAGCTTTGCAAAAAACATGGCTTACAGGGCCCGATCGATGACGCTTTCATGGGGCCGTTTCTGTTTGTAAAACCGACAGCTGCTGGACGCCATCCGAAAGTCGATCAGTGGGTCGATGCTGAATTCAATCGGGCTGTTCGCGAATGGCATCGGCAAATGCGTGGAGACGCAATTGTAAAAACATCCGATGAACTCAAACCTGAGGACATCGAAAACTTCAATTTGATTCTCTGGGGCGATCCACAAAGCAACGCAACACTCGCAAAGATCGCGGACAGAATTCCTATTCAGTGGAATCGAGAAAAGGTCATTGTTGGCGAAAGGAAATTCGACGCAGCGACGCACGCGCCGGTGTTGATTTACCCTAATCCTCTAAACCCGTTGCGGTATATCGTTCTTAATAGCGGGTTCACATATCGTGAGTACGACTATCTCAATAATGCGAGACAGATCCCCAAGCTGCCGGACTGGGCGATTGTCGACTTGACCATACCACCCAACACGCAATCACCTGGCAAAATTGCGGACGCTGAATTCTTCGACGAGAAATGGGGAGTCAAGCCGCCGCATTCTTCGGCAGCGAAATGATTTACGCTTGATGCCAGCTGCCAGCCTGAGGGCAGGCTGACCGTTGGCACTCACTTTGTGAATTTTGAGCCTCATTGCGCTAGCATGAGGGCCGGATTCGAAGGTGATTCACAAAGTCCCTGCCCGCACGCTAGCGCGTTGCGGCTCAAAGTGAGCTCTTGCCCGCACGCTAGCGCGTTGCGGCTCAAAGTGAGTGTCATTAGGCAGGCAGACTCAAGTGAACGAGTGGTCGGTCTAGCCGTCGATGCGGAAATCAGGTCTAATTCTTTGGCCTTGGTAAGACTCGATCGCAATACAAACAGCAATTTGGGAGCTTAAGTGACAAACATTGAAGTAGACATACAATCCGTACATCGATGGCTCCAAAACGGCGTTGATGACCACGGACTTGCAATTGCGCTTGTAGATTGCCGAGAGCAAAAAGAATTCGAAATTGCAATGATCGACAATGCGATTCTTATGCCGATGGGACAATGGCCTCCCTCCGCAGATGCATTGGCGTCGCTTGATAGAAAACGGGTGGTGGTACACTGCCATCATGGCGGTCGATCACTTCGAGTTGCAAACTGGTTTCGCCAAAATGGTCATCCAGAAGCCGCAAGTATGTCTGGCGGCATTGACCAATGGAGTCTAGAAATTGACCAACAAATACCAAGATACTAAGGACGCGCAACAACCGTGATTCCAATCGCAATTTTCTCACGCTGCTTTGCCCTTCTTTTGATCGTTACGGTTGCGTGCAATTCGGTTCGATCCGATGATTTCATTTTGCCTTTGAGCCAACTGTCCGACCGAAGCATGAACCAGCAAACGCCAACAGGGAAACTAATTCAGAAAAAGTCTGCTTGGTCGATCGCAATCCACGGCGGTGCTGGCGGTGCTGCTGGTCGTTGGACAGAAGAACAGAAACGAGATCGGATCAACGGATTGAAATCAGCTTTGAAAAAAGGGACTGAAATGCTGGAACAGTCCGCATCTGCAGTGGACGTTGTCCAGGCCGTCGTCCAAGTCCTTGAGGACAATCCAAATTTCAACGCTGGACGAGGCGCAGTTCTCAATAGTATCGGTGAAATATCTTTGGACGCGAGTATTATGGATGGCTCGGATCTAAGTTGTGGTGCCGTGGCAGGCGTTACGAAGGTGCGAAATCCGATCGAACTGGCTCGCGCTGTTAGAGACAAGACGCGTCACGTTTTTTTATGTGGCGAACCAGCCGACCTATTCGCGAAAGAGTTAGGGCTGACCTTGGAGTCGCTGGATTATTTCAAGACCCCTGAGCAAGTCGAAAACTGGAAGAAATGGAAGGCAAAACAGGCGGCAAAAGATGCTTCGACATCCATGAACGAACTGGTCGTAGGTGATGATCGATTGTTTTATTTAGGTACGGTTGGATGCGTTGTTCGCGACCAACTGGGCAATCTTGCCGCAGCGACCAGCACTGGTGGTTTGTTGGGAAAGCAATATGGTCGAGTCGGTGACTCACCTGTGATTGGAGCTGGTACGTATGCAAAGAATGCCACTTGTGCCGTAAGTTGCACAGGCGAGGGTGAGTTGTTTATTAAACATCATATCGCATCAGCCGTGTCTTCGCGGATAGAGTATTTGCGAGAATCGCTCAACGCATCTGCAAAGGCTGTGATTCATACAACGCTGCCTGTCGATTCTGGTGGCTTGATCGCCGTGGATGCCGATGGAAATATCGAACTCCAGTTCAATACACCTATGATGGCTCGTGGCCAAGCCAAGAGCGACGGCACATTTCAGGTCGCATTGACGGACTGGGTGGAGTGATGTTTTATGTCATCTCGGCCCGTTTGGCCTAGTTTCCGATCAAATGACCCTTCAAATAGACGGATTTGACATTCCATTGGATGTCAGAAAGGGACTTGAACAAAACGTTAGTAGTCCTGAATTATTTGCCGTCGGACGGTAAACATTCGCCGAGGGTTTGAGAGACATGGCGCTAGCCGCCGGTTTTTCGCACGACACCGGCGGCTAGCTAACCGCGTCTAACCGCGCGAGATCTTGCTTTTCGATGCTTGTCAGAGGTGCAACGTCGGTGGAATTGACGATCAAATTCACTCCGGGCTGTGCGCGTACGGTTTCCTGCGCCAACTGTTTCAAGTAGTGCGACGACAAATTTCCTCGAAGTATAAGCATACCTTCGTGGTATTCACAAACCAGTGAACATAATTCTTTCACGCCGCAGGCACTTAGCCTCCTCCGAGTCTCATCCAGTATGGCATCCTCTTGTGGGCGGCTTCTTTTGATACGAGTGTTTTGCCCTTGTGAAAGTCCGTGTCTGGACTCCGCACTGACTAGCTGATCTAACATTTTCTTTCCGTTCCAAGAAATCTAGGCTTTTAGATGAACCTGGTCCTGCCCTTGCATGGCATCAAGAAAAGCATTACTGCAAATCACAGTCCAAAACCAACTTGCAGACGGCCATTAGGAAATATCCCACTGTTGTTATCATGGATTCTGCTTTTGATACTGTTGTTTAAGACCGATTCTTTCAAGAATCAATTGCGGCGTTTGTCACAAAATGACTCGGATCGGCGCAGGATGTAACGGAATGGCACAAACCTTGAAGCACAGAACACAGAATGGATCCAACAATGCGTTGGTTCCAATTCGGTCGTCGCGCCGTTTGCTATTCGCGATGGCGCTCGTCATAGTCGTCGGGACCGTTGGATTCGGTGTCCAGTATCTGCCTAGCTTGAATTGGATTGTAGAGGGAGAGATTTCACTTCGTAAGCAAATCGCCGAAGCTCCAATGATGAGTTGGTTTTTGGGTTTATTTTTGTACTTTAGTCTATCGCTACTTCCTGGGACTGCTGGCAAATCGATCGTCTTTGGCTGGTTATTTGGTTTTGTCGCAGCCCTTGTGATTGTCGAAATTGGATTGACCTCGGCGGCTCTCCTCACATTCCTTGTTGGCCGCTATTTTGTCCGACAATTGCTCCACCGACGTTGGCAAATCCGTTTGCAGATGATAAGCCAAAGATTTGATCGGGACGGAGCCTTCTATTTATTGTGGCTTAGATTAGCACACGCTCCCTTCACGTTGGTAAACTACGGCGCCGGCGCGACGAAAATCCCTTTGGTGACCTTTTGGTGGACAACGCATCTGGGAATACTACCTGGGACGCTAATATACACCTTTGCTGGATCCCGGATTCCCAACATACGTGACGTTGTCGAACAGGGAGTATGGGCAAATGTTGACCCACCACTTTTGATCATATTAACGGCCACTGCATTCTTGCCAGTTTTCTTTATTCCTTGGCTACGAAAGTAGGATGACTCCAAATGACTCGGCGAAACTCTCAATCACCGCATTACGGTGGCTGGCATGCCTCCTTGCATGGGGTCTCGATAGCTGTTGCCGGTTGTCATTCCCCAGCTTTGCTGAGGCGTAACATACGAGCTAGTGTTGGGTCGAAATGTCAAAACGCTAAGGTTGTTTCCCCAAACGTAGGGCTGAGCTACCGGCGTGTTCGAAGCGACATAGTTGGTGTTGCGATTGTTATTGAATAGTCCGTTGCTAAACAGACTGCCCGTTCCGGACGCGAACGAAGGCCAGTTGAAGAGTGGACGGGACGCGGTATTCACGTAGGGATAAGCTGAATTCGAAGTCGCTCGGTAGTTTGGGTTGCCGTATCCGTAGTAGCCAGCCAATGCGTTTGGGTCAGGCTGCATGTTAGGTCGCAGAGGAACGGCTGGAATAACGATGTTGCCCGACGCGATGTTGTTGCCGAGCGGAGGCGGGGAAGCGTTTTGCATTGCGCTCGGAACGTACTGCGTTGCCCCGAACGATCCTTGGACCATGGGGTTCGCTGCATAATACGAAGTAGGATTGTAAATTGGATTCGGATAATAGGGTGGGGGCGCTTGTGCAAACATATTTCCGTTTGGAATGCGTTGGTAGCCTGGGTTGTATGGGTAATCGATGGAGCGTGTCGGGAAACGGGATAAATTGCGATTTGCCTGAGCAATCTGTGCGGCTTGCTGATAGAAATTGGGATTTGTACCGGACGGATTACTTGCAATTGCGTTGCCACCATTGGGTGACTGTCCCAGCGGACGATCAGCGAAACGCGGAACTTGCTTTGACTGAGGTGTTAGAACGGGTATCTGCTTTTCGACTTCTTGCTCTTCATATTTCTGGTAGGTAACTGGTTGCGTAACCTGGACGTAATTTGGCTGGTATTGGACGATTGAAACGTATTGCCAAACTTGTTGTGGCGCAGCGAATGGATTCCAATGCGGTACGTTCCGTAGCTGAAGCTGGTAAGACTGAATCGGAACGTACTGAGTCACGGTAACTGTTTTGTTCTCAGTAACCGTTCTTGGCTTATAGATTCTATCTTTGACTGTTTGGTAGGAATACTCAACAACAGGAACTGTCTCATTGACAATGTAACGTCCATATTGTAGGCCGCTGGCGGGATCGACAAATGTCATTGCCGGTGTACTTGTAGCGAACCCATCGTTATTATTTGGTGGAGCGACGATTGGACCAGTTGTCTGAAATCCAAATGCTATTGGCATCCAGCCGATCCATTGCAATAACAAAAAAGAAAACAGGAATTCTACGAAGCTTTTGGAGAACATGGTCTTGCCGGATTGGATCCTTCTCTATTTGCGTTGCCCGCAATCTGGTGGGCAACTATTGCTAGCTTCTAAAAGTGTTTTGGATGCATTGAATGTGCGCGCCCGCAGTGGCACATTATTCTCTGTATTGGGTCGTACTATTTCCCAGGTTCCATTGCAAGGTCTAGTTAGCGTGAACGGTCGGTGGTTTTATCCGATCGACGATGGGATCGTGTGCCTTTTGGCCGACGAGGCAATCGATTTGCGTAGCGACAGTAACACGACGGGAAGGCTAGTGAAAGAAACCGACTAGTGGACTGTGACAGCTAAAGATTAGGGTAGTGGACGAGGTAACGAGTCCCGTATGCAACGCAAATCGCAGGGACTCGTCGCCTC
>JAYTVL010000047.1:0-8444 GCA_043744075.1 Pirellula sp.
CAAACAAAAAGTGACAGGCTGGAAGCCTACCCTACGGCAACTACATTCACGCGGCTAGCGCCTGCGGCTCAATCTACAACCACTTAATGCGGAGCGTAACTCAATGACAACGATGGCCGATTCACTGGTCAACAGCGCGATGCGACCATTGCAATTGCGTCGTCGTCCTGACTTGGAATCGCGTCGTCATCGCTACGACGGCCGCGCCTACTGGGTCGTCAAAGAACCAGTTGGCCTAAACTATTTCCGTTTCCACGAGGAAGAGTTTGCCATTCTCAATAAGCTGGATGGTCAGACCTCGCTTCATCAAATTCGTGAGTCTTTCCAAGCAGAGTTTGCTCCTCAACGCATTTCCCTTCAGGATTTGCAACAATTTGTCGGGATGCTCCACCGCAGTGGATTGGTTATCTCGCACGCGGGTGGTCAAGGTCGCCAATTGCGGAGACGTGGAGATCAAAAGCGAAAGAAGGAGTTGCTCGGGAAATTCGTAAACATTTTCGCGATTCGTTTTCGAGGTATCGACCCCGAGCGAATTCTCAATCGATTGCTCCCTTTGTTCGGGTGGTTGTTTACGACTTGGTGTTTGATGCTGGTTACCTTGATCGGCTTAACCGCGATTACACTCGTTCTAGTCAACTATCAAGAATTCAAAGGCAAGCTTCCGACGTTCCAGCAGTTCTTTGCAGCCAACAACTGGATCTGGCTTGGAGCCACGATGGCAGCTGTCAAGATATGTCACGAGTTCGGGCACGGACTGAGTTGCAAGAAATTCGGCGGTGAGTGTCACGAAATGGGGTTCATGATGCTCGTTTTCACCCCATGCATGTATTGCAATGTATCCGATTCATGGATGTTGCCAAATAAATGGCAGCGAGTGTTCATCGGTGCCGCGGGGATGTACGTTGAACTGCTTCTGGCCTCGATCGCCACGTTCCTGTGGTGGTTTAGCGAAGACGGCATGTTTCGCTTTTTATGCCTGAGCGTAATGTTTATCTGCTCGGTCAGTACGGTCGTATTCAATGGGAATCCATTGCTTCGTTTCGATGGATACTATATCACGATGGACATTTTGGAGATTCCCAATCTCCGACAAAAATCTAGCGAGATCCTCAAGCGATGGTTTCAAAAGAACTGCTTAGGGCTCGAGCTTCAAGACAATCCCTTTCTTCCGACTCGAAACAGTGCGTTGTTCGGGATCTATACTATCGCTTCTTTCTTATATCGTTGGGTCGTAGCCTTCGGAATCATTATGTTCCTCAATCAAGTTCTCAAGCCATACGGTCTACAGTCTCTGGGTCGAGCCTTTGCAGTAGCTGGCGTGGCCGGAATGATCGTGCCAGCCTTTTCGGCTGTCTACAAATTCTTAAAAACACCCGGAAGAGCTGCCAAAATCAAACGGGGCAATCTGCTTTCCAGTCTCGGAATTGCAATCGCAATTCTATCGTTCTTTTGTTTTTTTCCCTTGCCGTTTCATGTATATTGTCCCACCGAGGTCCAACCGCACGAAGCGGTCGAAGTGCATACGCTGGTAGCAGGCAAACTACAGGGCTGGAGCACCAAACCAGGACAATCGATTTCAAAGAAACAACCGATCTGCCAACTTGAGAACGGTGATTTGGCAATCAAGATTCAAGAGGCGCGTAGTGATATCAGGTCGACAGAATCGCTTATCGAACAATTAACGTATTATTCCAATCAGGATCCGCGTTTGGTTCGAGATTTGTACACTTCCAATAGTGATCTAAAGAAAAAGCAAGATGTGCTCAAAACACTGGTGGAAAAACAAGACAACTTGTTAGTCCAAAGCCCGATTGATGGATTTGTTGTCCAACCACCAAGCAAAGAGGAAAGCAAAGCCGCCAAGTCTCAAGGCCAATTGAGCAGTTGGTATGGTGATCCCTTCAACCCTTCGAACTCGGAAGCTTTTTTTAGTGAAGCGGAATTGGTTTGCTTAGTAGCTCCGTCACAAAATATGGACGCAGTGATCGTAGTGGACCAACACGATCGCGAATTGCTCAAGGTAGGTGACGAAGTCGAAATCATGTTTGATGCCGCTGGACTTGAGTCCGTCTATGGCAAAATCGTTAGTTTTTCAGAATCAGAAATGAAGGAAAGCTCAGCTAATTTGTCCATCACTTCGGGGGGGATGCTGGACACAAAAACAGACGAGCTAGGTAGGACTCGCCCAATAAGCACATCTTACCAGGCGAGAGTTGAGTTTGAGGATTTGAAAGTGCCACTTCGGCCTAGCTATCGCGGCAACGCAAAAGTCCACCTAGCCTGGAAATCCCTCGGCTCTCGGCTTTATCGGTACGTTCTCAAGACGTTTAACTTTGAATTTTGATAAACCACTGTGAATGCCGGATTTACGTGGTACATTAACCTTTGTCCGGAGAGAAGCCTGAGCCTTCTCAACCTTTGTTTCTAGGAGAGAACTTAGTTATGTCAACAGATCTACAAACACCAGAAGTTGCTGAACCTCAGCGCCAGCAACCACAAAACGTTCAAGTACAGGTACGTGACGAGGACGCAATTGCTTGTTACGCCAATTTCTGCCGTGTTACCGGCTCGCCTGAAGAGCTTATCGTGGATTTCGGTCTTAACCCACAGCCAGTTGGAATTCCAAAAGACCCGATCCACGTCAAGCAGCGGATCATCATGAATTTTTTCACTGCGAAGCGATTGCTTGGCGCTTTGCAAATGTCAATTCAACGCCACGAAGCGGTCTTCGGCGTTCTCGAAACTGACATTCAAAAACGATTGCGAGTTCAACAGTAATCTGTTGCGGCAATACTTGATTGAACTGAAAAGAAAGACAGCTCGCAGCCACGCGAGCTGTTTTCGTTTCTCGAATTCAGAAGTCGGCTACAAGATCTATTTCATTCCGGCGAGCACGCCCTTGATGTAGCCGACCGATTCAGCGAGTCCCGGGATTGGGTCTTTGCTATCTTTCTCGTATTCAAACCCAACAAGGCCCTGGTACTTGATTTTCAGAAGCGCAGCAAGAATCGATTTCGAATCGAGGATTCCGCGTCCTCCTTCGATGGGAGTGTTTTTGTCGCCCATTGCGGAGATGTCTTTCATGTGAACGTCGTAGAGACGCTCTTGACATTTGAGGATCGATTCCGCAGGGTCAACGCCTGCTCGTGCGGTGTGGCCTACGTCGATGCAAAGGCCGATGCGTTTATCAAATTTCTCGACGGCCCGCATGACATCGAAAGGGGACGGAAAGAATCCTTTGTCTTCTGGGCCGTGATTATGAATCGCGAGCTTGATGTCGAATTCTTTGACCATTTTGTCAAGGATGGGAATCGCATCGTGGCTTGGTGCGCAAACGATCGTCTGGACTCCGATGTCGCGAGCATACTCAAAGGCCATTCGAATTTCCGCTTCACCCTTGCGCATCGAAACATTGCCGACGCTGAGCGGAATTAATCCGGACTCTCGAAACATCTGCGCTCGTTGCTTTCGTTCTTCGCTTGAATGAGATAGATCGATATGGTTTTTGACGTTCTTTATCGAGACGAATTTTAGTCCAACACGTTTTACACCTTGGATGGCTTGTTCAATTGGCAAATCACGGAGGGTGTATGTCGCAACGCCCATTTTTAAGCCGTGCCAGGGATCATCTTCGGCAGGGGTGGTTGAAAACGATGCAATCGACATGCGTGGGACAATTGGCAAAGCAACTGCGCAAACACCGGCCTTGAGCAACTGACGACGAAGAATATGGGTCATTGTTTGTTTTCCTTGGGATTTCGTGGATGAGGATTTCTAGTTCAGTTAGGTTAACACGATGCACACTGATGGAAATACCGATTAAGGTTGCGAGAGATATGCACGCCAAGGAGTCCAGTAGTATTTCTCCCATCCGTGACTGACGCCTGCAAAGTCGTCATCAATGACGTTTACGTGCACCAGTTCAATACGCCCGCCATCTTTGTCTGGCAAAAATGTCAGGATTAAAGTCGAGTCTATGTCCGCCGGCCCCCAGTGAGGCGACCTCCATGACTGAACGATCAGCCGCTTCGGAACAACTTGAAGGATTGTGCCAGTGAGCACATTGTCAAATGCACTAAACGGAGCGCCTGGCTGCGAGGATATTGTGACTGCTGATCCGGTGAATGCGGAATGCTTCACGGGATCGAGATACATATCAAATAACCGTTCGGGTGGTGCAGGAAGTGAAGCAGCAAGTTGGATTGTTCGGGCCATCCGTTTTATTCATCCCTTTGAACAAAAAATCCTAATGAATCATGGTTTCGCACACGCCGATTATTTCGACTTCAAATCAAAATCCGCGATATTCTCACCTGATCTGATTTCTTTTGTCAACTCAGACTTGCTGTTGTAACGGTTTGGAACAATTTCTTTGGCGTTTAACAACGTTGGGTCATTCTGTTTAGTCGTTTCGCCGACGGCACGAAGAGCTCGGATCTCGACTACCAACAGTTCGACAAGTGTAAAGCCGAATGCACGTTTCAAACGCATGGTTAATTTTCTCTTTTTTGAAATTTAAAAAACACTACGTTAATTCGATAGGAAAATGGCATCTACGCAACTTCGAGCTCTAAGACAAAGTATAGCCAAAAACCTAGTGCTCCGAAGGCAAAATGCGGGATTTATAAGCACCTATGCACAAATACGGGGGTATAACCTCATGTAGGCGAGCCTCTCCGAGGCTCGCATTTTTCAGCGTCTGCGGAGAGACGCTGCTACGTGGTTGTGCCAAGAAATTTATGCATAGGTGCTTACTCTTCATGGTGAGGCGATTCTAGGATTCCAGTGGTCGTCTAGCTTGGCACGTAGGGCATTCACAACGTCTGGGTGACTGCTTGCAAGGTTGTTTAGCTCCTTTGGGTCGCCTTGCAGATCGTATAGCATCGGCTGAGCGTCCTGGAGCGTGGCTTGCAAGTCTGGCCTTAAGTAATCGTCGCGTGGAATCGTTTTCAACAATCCTTCGGCCTGAAAAGTGCGAGGCAGGATGAGTCGCCAGCGACCGTCAGTGACCCATCGCCATAAAACATTGGCTGCAGGATCATCGAGTGTTTGCGAACGAATAGTGAAGCACTCGCCATACACGTGCTGCCGCGACTCTACCGCCTGGGTATCAAGTAGATTGATGCCATGCAAGTTTTTAGGAGCCGATAAGCCTAAGGCTGTAAGAATTGTAGGTGCGAAGTCGATCGACGAAGCCAGTGACTCGCTCGTTGCAGGTGCCACTCGGCCTGGCCATCGGACCATAATCGGCGTGCGATGACCGGCATCGAATGGCGTCGTCTTGTTGCGAGGAGCGAAACCTGCGCTTGTTGCAGATTGTACCCAACCGTTGTCGGTGAGGTAGATCACGATCGTGTTCTGCGCTAATCGTTCGCGATCAAGGTATCCGAGCAACTCGCCGCAGGTTTCATCAAACCATTCGCACATGGCCCAGTAACGAGCGATATGGGGCGAGTCGGTCTTGTCTGCGTACTTGTTGTACAAACGCTCTGGCGGAGTATGAGGGGAGTGCGGCATGAAGGGCGCATACCAAAGCAAGAAAGGCTTCTGCTGTTGACGAGCGTGAGCAACGAAGTCGTATATCGGCTGCAAGCCCTCTCGGCCAATAGACAATCCTGCATCGCCATGACGGATACCCTTTGTCATGCCATGAGTGAATCCACCGCGGCTGAAATCGCCTTGCCACCATTTGCCTGTTTGAAAACTTAAGTAACCTGCGGGAGCAAGTAATCGAGGCAGGGTCGGCAAGTTGTCCAAAGCTGAGTTCCATTGTTCAGTCAGCCGGGGCGTTGAACCTCGCGAATCCTTTGCAGAATCAATCACTGCAGGCGGATCGTTGGCGGTAATCTTGTGCTGATGCGGAAACAAGCCAGTGATGATCGTGGCCAAGCTCGGGCAGCAGACGCTTGTCGGAACAAATCCGCGACGAAAGGTGAGGCTCTCCGAAGCCAGTTTGTCGATATGTGGCGTCTGGACATGTGGATGGCCCATGAAACTATAGTCGCCGGCACCTTGATCGTCGGAGATTATTAAGACGATATTGGGTTGAGTCGGTTTGTCATCGGCGGCAAGCATTGTGGCAAATGGGAAAACAAACACTAATGCGCCGAGAGGGAGGATGATTTTCATGCAGGTTGATTACTACGTGTCGACGCCAGTGCTTCGGGGAGCAAGCGGAATCTTGTTTTCCTTGGTTTCAGTCTTTTCACGCCACGGCTCTTTTTTGCGGTAGCTCTTAAGTTCAGCTTCCAATTGTTCCAGCTGCGGTTCGTTGGTTTCACGCCCTATTTGAACTGCTTTTTCAGACCATTCCACGGCCTTGTCAAATTGACCGACTTCCGCGTACGCAGCCGCCAACGTGCTTAAAATATGCGGCTTCTTATATTCCGTCAGTTCGCACGCTTCAAGTCCCAGTTCCAGTGCCCGCTTTCCGTCTCGAACATCGTCGGTCAGACTAGTCGACAATGTCCAAGACAAATTGTTCAAAATGCCAGAACGTTCTGCATCATTTTTCGGAGCCAGTTCCAAGGCCTTTTCAAAATCTGCTATCGCCTTGGAATAGTCTTTCATTGCCAGAAACGTATCCCCTCGCATTCGATAGGCTTGCCAGTAATCTGCATCGATCTTGATTACCTGCCCAAATATTTTTATCGCCTGCGTGGGACGATCGTCCAAGGAATAGAGAAGTCCTAATTGCATAAGCAGACCAAGATTCGGTTCATCCTTCGGCTGATTTTTGATGATCAGAAGCAGATCTCCGATTGCATCGCCAAATCGTTTTTGCTCAGCAGCGAGAGTTGATCGCAAGAGAATCGTGTCGACTCGATTCGGAGCGAGCTCATATGCAGTATCGATGTCCTTGCGGGCCGCTTCCAAATCATTCCCCTGAATGGCGACTCGCGCTCGATCGAGCAATCCACCAACGTCATCCTTGGATATCTCTAGGACTCGATCAAGGTCGGCTTTGGCTAAGTCAGTATTCTGATTTACAGCATGGACTCTTGCTCGCGTTTTCAGCAGTGCTGCTGAGTTCGGCAGAAGCTTGATTTTTCTGTTGAGCAATTCGATCGCATCATCGATTCTTTCCTTCGAGGCCAAAAGCTCCGCGGTGTTTTGGATGATCAACTCGTTTTCGGTGTTCGATTCGAGTAATTTTTGGAAGAAAGCCAAAGCATCATCAGCCTTGTCACTTTGGACAAGATTTTCTCGAAGCACCAAAATGCCAGCTTTATTGTTGGGATCGTATTGAATGGATCGTTTTAAGTCGGCAATAGCTTCGTCTGCTTCGGATTGTAACCCAGCACGCATCATCAAGAGTCTGCTAAGCTTGACTTTCATCTCGGGTTCGGCAACTTTAGAATCAACCTGGGGAGTCAATGCAGTGATGCCTTCGTTGACAACATCTTTTGCGGCGCTAGCCTCCCGGCGGACCGCATGCAATTCCGCTTTGAGCAAATAGGCGTCAGCGAGCAGCGGATCGAGCTCAATCGCCTCGCCCAAGTCCTCGAGAAGATCGTTTTGAAGTTTGTTTCTCCTTGAGGGCGACATGCCTGGAACCAGCGTTCGTGCCAACTCTTTGGTTTTTTGCAAGTAGGAAGTAGCAATCAATTTCTTTGCCGCTTCCATATCGGCTTTGCCGAGGCCCTTTTCGACGGCTGATTTCGCGAGAGTGATAATCTCCTTGAGCGTGTCGATCGAATTGATCGAATCGATGTTAAGCCGCAGCCGACACGCTTCTTCGAAGTCCTCGTCGCCGTCGTACGATTTCGGAACAATTACTTCCCCTGGTTTTTTATTTTCCGGTGCTGGCTTCGCCACTTCTTGTGCTCTCGCCGGACAAGCAAAAAAAATCGTGCCCACAACCAACAATCTTGCCAACCAACATCGGTGACTTTTGGTCTGCGTTAAGGGAATGTTTAGCTTTGGATTCATTTTGGATTGGGTCATATCGAAAACCTAGTCATACATGAAATGTCGATTGCAAGTGTCCCCGCACGTTTTTCGCGGTTAGGCATATGGTTTTATTGTAGCGTCAAGTGCATCTGCGTGGAAAGAACGGTTCCGGTGCGGTCACATCCATCCCTTACATTTTGCATTTTCCAATTCTCATTTTAACTTTTTCAATAGCCTGTCGCATGCCCGTCGTCAGATGGCGATCATAAGTAGCGATCATGTGTGCCCGACTTGTGATCGACGCCGTCTAACGCAATTGACACTTCACACGCCCGAACGTGCCTCAGAGAGGCCGTGATTTCTTTGAATCCGAAGAAAGTACCCGTCACACTCCGTGTGACGTTGCCTCAAAAACCAAAGGTTTTTGAACTTCGGACGTCACACGGAGTGTGACGGCTAACGGTTAAACGCAATACCGTTCATGTTTTCATAACCACCGCCTGCGTAAAGGTTTTGGAAAGCGGTTTTATTTTTCGGTGATGAGGGCCTTT
>JAYTVL010000048.1:0-32661 GCA_043744075.1 Pirellula sp.
TTCCCAAAAGAAATCAACAAACAACTAGGCCACAAGGGCCAATTCACAGGTCGTTAAACAAAGAGGATCGACGCATGACAGAGGATCATTCCAAAAACGGCCGGTACATTTGTCTTCAGAATTACTGCGTCTCGCAATCGGTTCTGCCAACGCTCGCATCCACCAGGAAATATCGCTGAGACGGCTACGTAATTGCTTGCTTCGAGCCGGTGTCATGAACAGCTTCAGTTCACTTTCGGTAGGAATCGCCACTGACTTGTCTTTGTTTTTGCGAAGCGGAAACAACTGCCACCAGCGTCGAGCGACTTCCTCGTCAGACCAGCCAGCTACCACGTCTGGCCGATTTCGAAGGATAACATGAACATGGTTGACCATTACCGCAAAGGAAAGGCAATCAATACCGAAGCTGGCAGAAAGCTCTTGGAGTCGATCTTGAATCCAAGTCCGGCGATGCTCGAACGATTTGCCGGACACTGGATCCAATCCACAAAGCCATGCGCGGCGAACTGTACGCTGAACGGCATGAAAAGCTCCAACCTCATTTGGATCGAAAATATCGCGACGATTCTGCCTAGCCATGAGTGCCTCCCGGTATCGAAAGAAAATCGAACTGAAGTAGTTGGTGATTGTGTATGAAGTTTACCAAATCCAGCAATTCAACACAAGAAGACTATGGATGGCCCTCTCTTCACTCTCTTATGGATGGCCCTCTCTTCAAATCTCTCTTCAGATGGCCCTCTCTTCATCTCTTCACCCTTTCGCTTGTCGGTATCGCACGCCACCAGAAAAAAATCAGCCGCTCCCCAGCGGTTGGGCGGCACTTTTGTACTTGTTCGACCTGCGATAGAAATCGCTACCGTCAAGTCGAATCGACGACGACGGCAATTCACGATGGGGCCGAAATTTTGCATCCAATATGGTTGGGAAACTTTTTCGGCGATTCCTTTATGGACTAGCCTGTTTCGGGCGAGCAAGCAAGCTTGCCTACCTGTTGCAGGCTGCTTCTGCCGCGCGGAATTTGGTAGATTGTAGATAGCGTAACATGCACAGGTTCATTCGATTGAAACTGCCTTGGCTTGGGCCTTTGGTGGCTGGGAGGAGAGACAAAGGGGATGACGAAAACAGAAACGTGTCAGTGCAAGGGGCGGTGTGAATCGCGACGTTGCAAATGCCTGAAGAGTGGGGAAGGCTGCGGTGAAGGATGCAAATGCGTGGATTGCAAAAATCCGCTCAATGGACTGGATGTCTCCGGGATGTCGGACTGCGCGATCGATCACGCCGAACAGTTTCGCGCTCTCACAGCGCAGGACCTCGAACGACTTATCGAGTTGCCTTGTGGTCATGAACCCGTGCCGCTCGGAAAACTGATTAGCGAATATTCATGCAAAGCTTGCGAGGGCGAGGAGTATTCATACTCGTTCTGTTTCGAGGCTGCTGTTCAGGAAAGCTGCACCTGGCATTGTCGCGTTTGCCGCCAATGTCGAGACTGGCGTGAGTGGCATTGCGATACCTGCAATCGTTGCTTTTATGGCGTATCAATGCCGTGCGACCGTTGCGGGTCAACTTCCGGAATTTGTTAGGCGAATGGTAATTCCAGTCATACCGCACGCTGGTCCTCCAATACCCAGCGAATCTCGAATACGGTGAGAATCGAAACTCAAAACCTCTGTCTCAAACGAAACCAAGCCCTCTACTTCAGGAACTCGAACATGACCAAACGCAATTTAAAGAAACCGTTTCTGCCGATTGGACAGCAAATCTCGATCCGGAAGCAGTGGAAGCGGCGATGGAGGAAGGCTCCGTCGATTCCAGCGGCCTAGATGAGCAACACAGTGGGTTACTAACGGTGATTGGCGACGAGTTGCAATTTCCGTTTTAGGCCAAGGTATTGGGCGAGACGGTAACCATCGTCGATATGGAGTGGCCGGAGAACGACGGCTTCGGGCTGGACCTCGTGGTCGAACGCAATGGCCAGCGCCATCGGATCGAAGCCCGTTCGGTCGAGTTGCTGAAACCGTTCCCCGAAGGTCATTTGTTTCTCGCCGCGTATCTGGCCTGGAAAAAATATTTGTAGCTAACTGGAAGGCCAGCTTGCGTGCAATTTAATTGTGTCGTCCATTGCTCCTTTGACGGTCGATGAGGCGCGAACCGATTTCATTTCGAAGATGTCTGCCAAACTGAGTCTAATTATTGGGCAACTGATATCGCCCGTTGCTTTTTCCATTGACGGCTCATCCAATACCATCCCTGTGGACGGCTTTGAAACAAATCTGTGTACGGAACAGGAGTGCTTGGACGAATTTCGTGCTCTATTTCCGCACGGCTTTGGCGGCGAAGACGTGATTACCGAGATTGCTCCGCAGGGTTGGGAGCGATTGCCGCTCGTCGCGATCTTTCATCCGTCGCTCGAGCAAACGTTTCAGGAAGCGGTCGAATCACATCAGAACTTGCAACGACTTCGTGGTCTCCGAGGCGGTCGCGATGAGTCGGTAGGCGAGCCGCCTCCTACGCTCGATCTGGTGCGCGAACGGTTTAGGGCAATACGACTATATGGACTTCTTCATGGGACGGCTTGGATTACCTGCCGAGCCGACGTCACCATTGTCTATGAGCTGATTTTCATCAAATCTTCAGCGATTGTTTTGATTTTGAAATCGGCCGCTAAGTTCTCATGCGAGTTACACGGGGGTTGCCGGAGCGCCGTCGCGGATTTCGTAGGCGTAGCCTTGCTCGCAGAGAAAAAGCTGGCGTTTCAACGCGAATTCCTGCTCAACCGTATCGCGGCTGACCAAGGAATAGAAGTGCGCTTGATTGCTTCCCGACTTGGGACGCAGAATGCGGCCGAGTCGTTGGGCTTCTTCCTGCCGCGAACCAAAGGTCCCGGAAATCTGAATGGCCACCGAGGCGTCCGGAAGGTCGACGGCGAAGTTGGCGACTTTCGACACCGCTAACACGCGAATTCGTCCTGCTTTGAAATCTGCGAACAGCAAGTCAAGCTTTTTTTGCGAGGTCGTGCCCGTAATCACCGGCACATCCAAATCGGCGGCGACTGCCGCAATTTGCTCGACATACATTCCGATAATCAGCGTTGGCTCATCGGGATGCTGCTGGAGCAACTGGCGAACGACCTCAACTTTAAGTGGATTCTCCGAAGCCACGCGGAACTTACTGCGGTTATCGGCCACGGCATACGGCATCCGCAATTCCGGTGGCAACGGCAAACGGATTTCGGTGCAGACAGCGGTCGCGATCCAACCCTGACGCTCCAGCACTTTCCACGGAACATCGACTTTTTTCGGACCGATCAAGGCGAACACATCGTCCTCGCGACCGTCTTCGCGAACCAGCGTCGCCGTCAGTCCCAGCCGGCGGCGTGCCTGCAATCCGGCAGTGATTTGAAAAACCGGGGCGGGTAACAGATGCACTTCATCGTAGATGATCAGTCCCCAGTCGCGTTGGTCGAATAATTGCAGATGTTTGAACTCGCTGTTCTTATCTTGCCGCCAGGTGAGAATGTTGTAGGTAGCGACGGTCACGGGGAGGATGTCTTTTCGCGAGCCATTATATTCACCCACTTCGCTTTCACTGAGCGTCGATTTATCGAGGATCTCGCCGACCCACTGGCGCGTGGCGGTGACGTTCGTGGTCAGGATCAGCGTCGAAGTTTGCAGCAGGCTCAGGCATGCCAATCCCACGATCGTTTTTCCGGCACCGCAAGGGAGCACGATCACTCCCGAACCTCCGCGAGCCGCACCCCCGGCATGAAAAATCTCGGCCGCTTCGCGCTGATACGCTCGCAGGGAAAACGGCTGGCCTGACAGGGATCGATCGCGCAGCGACATCGCCAAGGCTTCCCCTTCGCGATAGCCCGCTAAATCCTCTGCCGGATAGCCAACCTTCAACAGGGCTTGTTTGAGCTTCCCTCGCGACACGTCATCGACGCGAAATTCGACCGCCGACAAGCGTTCGGCGATCAACGGTGCGACGTGTTTGTGCCGGCAAATTTCCTCCGCCAACGGCTCGTCCAGAGCCGTCAACACCAAGTGACCGTTGGCTCGCAGAATTCGCAACCGCCCATACCGCGATGCATAGTCACGAATTTCGACGATGACATGTTGCGGGACGTCGTACTTGGAGAATTCGTGCAGCGTCGCGACAATCTCCTTCGGATTGACTCCCGCAGCGCAGGCGTTCCAAATCGACAGCGGCGTAATGCGATACGTGTGGATGTGTTCGGGCGACTTGATCAATTCCGCGAACCGACACAACTGATCGCGGGCGGCCGAGTAACGCGGTCCATCGACTTCCACTAGTACCGAGTGGTCGCTTTGAACAATGAGAGGGTTCTCGGGTCGAAAAGCAGTCATCCTAACATCAGCCCTTGTCTTCGATCGAAACTTGGTATTCGTTCTTTAATCCTCGAATCGCCTTCCCCACTTCCGCATCGTGGCGAATAGCGTAGACCAGCGACAAGTTTTTTGAATCCGCTTCCACAGGACACCCGGCCCCGAGAAGGACGCTTTGCAATCGTTGTAAGAACTCGCGATCAGGACAAAGGAGTTGGACGCGCGTCACTTTCATCAAGGAGACTTGGGGCTTGGTAACCGGCGTTTTGTTTTTCTTGGGAGACCGTTTGGTTCCCAACGCGCTGCAAGCCCCTTCGGGCAAACTGGCGAACGACGTTTCCGCATGGTTGACCTTGAGCGGCATTCGTTCGCGCTGCTCCAAATCCGCGAACACTTTCTTCGATGAACGGACGATGTAGATTCCGGGTTCGATGGTCTCGACCAGTTGTTTGTCGGGTGCCGGCACATCGCGTTCCGTTTCCAGCAACGAGAAGCCCCGATAGAGCACGAACTTTTCTCCGTGCTGCGTCCAATCCTTCAGTTCGCGTCGCACGTTTTCCGGGAGCGGTGTGGTGGCCAGCGACTCCAGCAAGCGGATCGGATCGAGTTTCGAGTCGGCTGCGCAGGCCGCTGCGACTTGTTGTTTCTTCAGCCGAAAGACGGTCGCCGTGTCTTCGCTGACCAATTCACTCAGACGAGCAAGCTGAGTAAGCACGAATGCCGGATGCAGTTCGGATTGCACGTAAACTTCAAAGGATGGAGTCACTCGAACCGTGGGCTGAGCAAGGCTGCCGTCCAACACCCGTTTGAGCCGCTGACTGACGCGAAAGGCTGGCAAACCGCCCAGAGTCGGCGTTTGTACAACGGTCGGCTTTGCATATCCGACTTCGACATAGCCAAGGAGTTTCGGAATCCCCTCCAGGAATCGCTCGACATACCGCCCCTCGACGCGCTCGAAGGAATCCTTGTCGGAACTCTTGATCACATCGTCGTGCCCACGTTTATACCGTTCCCCTTCACGCAGATTCGCATACCGACCGTTGCCTTTATCGTTCTCGTATTTAAATTTGGGTTTTTCGGGAATCAGGAAGTAGGGGTGTTGACTCTTGAGATGCTCGACTAGCGACGCGGTGCTGAGCCATTGGTCTGTTGGTAATTCAGCCAGCAACTCCAGCAGAAACCGGCGCGACTTGGCGAATTCGAGCGCTGGAATGACGCCTGTGGCCGAACCAAAAGATTCGAAACGATCCAATTGACTAAGGATCGCCCTGGCGAAAAACTCGCTGCCGCTTCCCTCGCCCCGAGCCAACAAAATTCCCAGCAGGTGCATTTCCTGCCCAGCTAGCGGCTGCGCGAGGAAACCGTTGTACTCCTTCGCGTTGAAGCGAATGAAGTTGTCCGGAAAGCTCGGTTCCTGGCTGGAGTAGCCCACGTAGGTTCCCTCGGTGTCATAGCTGACAAATGCGAGTTCGTGCGCGACGCCATCGACAAAGTCTAGCCAAGTGGAATAGCCGTCCTCCGCAACCTCCTCGTCGGCTTGCGGATCAGACATCAACTTCGCCAACCGTCGAGCGTCGGTTTTCTGAAGGCCATTGCCGCGATGCGATCTCTTCAAGTCATGCTCGCTGACATAGGCAACGAAGACGTGCAGATCGCGCCGCAGATTAAGTTGGATCTGGTCGACTTTAAGCTTCTTGGAGTTCTCGTAAGGTTCAACTTTCATCGCCGACGACCTCTTTGATGACATGGCCCAATTTCTTGACGATCCGTTGTACGTCGCTCCAAGCGCCGCGAGGGAACGCGACATAGTCGTTCTTGAGCGAGACCCATTTTTCGCCTAAGCCTTTTTCCAGAGCGACTTTCAGCGACAGGTCCGTCACGCGCGCGATCAAGAGGTTATCGTGCAGCAGAGTCTTGCCACGCCGGTTGGCCAAAATCTCACGAGCTTGAGCGAATACAGGTGAATGTTGAACAAGCCATTGGACCTCGTCGCTAACGAACGCGTCACTGTTGGCGCGACCCATGCGAACCAGGTTAGGTGTCAACAGCAGCGTCCCGTTTTTTGTTGGATGTTGTCGCGCGTTACAAAATCCCAGTACCAAATCCAAAACCGTGAATGGTACGCAGGATAGATCGATGGCTACGCACTTTTCCCGCCCGTCTTCCTTGAGGTACTCGGATGGGAGCGGGAATACCTCATCACTTGCAAGCCGATACCAAGTCCGCCCGCCGGCCTGATGTCTGACGAGGACGCCGCACTCCCAACCTGCATGGCAAACGGCCTGACAGTCGACCGCTTCCGCAGCAAATACTTTGGCGAATTCGTCAAGCGGTTCCGCCTCAGTCCATTGGTTTGGTCCTAACCCGGCGAGCAGTTGGTACACCGCTTCCGTCGGATCGAGCTTACCGGCTTCCGCGTCGGCGGTTTTCTTTTTTCCACCAAGTCGCTTGATCCATAAGCCCGACTTCAGTTTTGCCAAGTCACCCGTCTTAAATCGGGACTCACCCAACCGCAATTCCCCTTCGGCGAGCTGAAAACTGGGAATCCGAAAAGGGGTCTGACCCTTTGGAGGCGAGTCGATTTTATTACACTTTTGGCCTCGCCGGAGAGGGTCAGACCCCTTTTCGGATTTCGCGCTGCCGAGGTCTTCCAGCAGTTTTTCGCGAACCGCATCTGGCTGGCGATCGGCGGGACCATCGTACGCCAGCAGAGACTGTAACAGCGGGGGCAAATGCGGTTGGAACTGCGATGGCAAGACAAATCGCCAAAGCTCCATTTTGGCTGCGTTGGCGAGGGAGTACTGTTCGTACATCAGCAAGATACCAGACCGTACCAACCGATCTTTGACTTTGGTCAATACTCCTTGGTATTTCTGAGTGGCCGTTCCATAACCCCGTCGAGCTGGATAGATTCTTTCAAAAAAGGAAATGGTGACCGGCTTCCCCACAGCCTTAAGCAAGTGTAGCAAGCCAAATTCTTTCTTATCGAGCGATTTCATGGCGTCGACCAGTCCTTGATCGGTGAGAAACAACCCGGCCATGATCCCGGGATTGGACGCGGAAGTTGGAAACCCTCGCGACTTGGCAATCGCTTTCAAATCAACCTTGGCCAGCACCTGATGGCACATCTGTTGCAACATATCCGATTGATTCACGAGGACCCTTTCTTTGATCGTTCTTACGCCTCACATTATGCGTCTTATTGACAACGTGAAAAGGGTACCGCTCGGGCCACTTGATCGCCGAACTCCGCGAGTAATTCGCCGAACTCCGCAACCCCACCCGAAAACCGAGCATAGCGCTTCGCACCTGACTTGTCATGCCAACCTGGATGGTTTCAACTACTCGTCAAATCGAAATCGAAACGCTGGATTTGCAGATTCAGGTTCTCACACCCATGTTCGAAGGTGAAGCTGAAACAGCGGAGCCTCATTGGAGACAAAGGGAATGACGAAAACAGAAACGTGTCAGTGCAAGGGGCGGTGTGAATCGCGACGATGCAAATGCCTCAAGAATGGTGAAGGCTGCGGTGAAGGCTGCAAATGTGTGGATTGCAACAATCCGCTCAACGGACTGGATGTTTCCGGGATGTCGGACTGCGCGATTGATCACGCCGAACGGTGATTGGCGACGAGTTGCAACCACCCAATTTAGCGATTCAGTGGTCGATCACGCAATTCCGTTTTTGAGAATGCCACTGACTTTCAATCGTTCAGGCCCTTTCAATCGCTTACTACCACCCACGCGAAAACAAGTGGTGTCCCCATTTGTTCCCTTAGAGTTTAGACGAACGGGAGAGACCAGAGTTAGTCGTGAATAGCACTTTGGCGATAGGCGAATTGGAGACTACAAGTAGCCGGACTCGTCTACTCAAGCGTGTACAAGCTTACCGAATCGCCATCCTTGATGTAGATGCGTTTGCCGTTGATTACTGGAAACGCATAGGTTTGGCCTTCAGCCACTTTGTATTTGGCCAAGCGCACGAGTTTGTCTCCATTGGGTTCGATAACATTTAACTCTCCCGACGGTGTCAGGACAAACAATACAGAACCCGCGTCAACGATCGATCCGTAGCCGCCACGGCCTCCCCCGCCGCCGCCTGGACCGCCTCGACCACCCGTGGGCATTAGCGCACGGAATCTAGCGGAAGAGTCGACTCACTTCAAAGTTAATTTCCAAGCCACTAACGTCTTGCACGTACATTTTTTCAAAAAATGTCGCGATCAGCTGACGAGTGCCGTTTTCATGGATAGAGGGAACTAAATAGCTTCCATCTTGATAATCTATCACGGTGCGGTCTACCTGCACTCTAGCGCACTTGGCGCACTTCGACGGCGTCAATGGTGTCTGTGGTGTTTTCGCTTTGCTGAAACGGCGTTGGAATTTGCCCCATTTGCGATGCAGCACTTTTGAACCGCTCTTTGATCAATTCGCCCGAACAAACAAGAAAGACCATGATAGCAATGACGATCAGCGGCAGACTAAACAAGTAGAATCCCGTGAAGAACATGAGCGCAGCCATAACTTGACCAACGCTAGCCGCAGTTCGAGTTGCTTGAGAGAAAGGCATCCACATCGCGAGCAAACTTCTTAGAACCCGACCACCATCCATTGGAAACGCTGGCAACATATTGAATACGGCAAGAATCACATTGGCGATTAGGAGTTGTTCCATCGGTCCGAGAGCCACGATGCTTTCGGCATTCACTTGATCAAGACTAGCTCGGATCGACAGCCCCAAAAACAAAATGGTTGCGATAGCGAGATTGACCATGGGGCCAGCGATTGCGACCACCAATTCAACAATCGGAGATCGCGTGAAGTCGGCCATGCGGGCCACACCGCCAATAGGGTACAAGGTAATATCCAGCGTGGGAATGCGATACCATTTCCCAGCAAGAGCGTGCCCCATCTCATGCAAGTAAACGCATCCAAAAATGGCAAAGACAAATCCGATCGCCGAGGCAGCCGATCCAAGTCCAAATCTTATGTTGGACAAACCAACATAAATGGCTAAAAACCAAAAGGTCCAATGAACGTAGACCTTGATGCCTAGCACTTTTCCCAAATAAACGGTTTGGAACATATTCCTAATAGAGTCAATTCAAAAGTGAAAGCGTTGGACGCGGTTGTTGTTGCGGTCAGCAACGTAGACCCGGTTTTTCGAATCGACCGCCGATGCAAAAGGGTGGCTGAGTTGTCCTGGCAAATTACCTGCGACGCCCCAACACGCAAGCGGTTTGCCATCGCGGTCCAAGTGTTGTACGCGATGGTTTCCGTATTCTGTTGCGATAATAGTTCCATCTTTTGCAAAGACCATTCCGTACAGGTCTTGAAATTGACCAAGCTCCGTGCCCTGCTTTCCGAGCATGGCGACTGATCGAGGCTTGGCTTCACGCCAATCGATAACTTGAATACGATGATTGCACGAATCGGCAACCCACAAGAGTCCTTGCTCGTCTAACGCTAAACTTTGCGGTCGCCTGAACTGAAGTGGTCCGTCGCCGTTTTCACCCATCCGATCCACATACTGTCCTTCGCTCGTGTATTTGTGAATACGGTCGAACTCGCCGTACTCGCCGCAATAGTATTCTCCACTGGCCGCTCGGACAATGTCGGTGACAAACGCAAATTGTCCCGGATCAGGACCGTTGGTGCCGCCAATCGTCCGATTCTCAATCAGTTCGCCCTCAGGTGTGTAAAAAAGAAAACGATAATAATGCGTGTCCGCGACCATGATCGAACCATCCGAATCGATGCTCAAGCCAGTCGGCTTTCCAGACTCAATAGCGGGAGTATGCCAACCGAGAATAAACTTTCCGGTATCGTCAAACTTCTGAATACGACCAGTTTTGTCGACGACGTAAATCATGTCTTTTAAGTCGATTGCAATCGCTCTAGGCGCTTGAAATCGGCCGTCCGCCAGCCCTCGCTGGCCAATAATCAGGTCCGGATTCTGCGATGGGGAGTTCTTTCCCGTTTGGATACAGCCACTTTGGAAAACGAAGCCCGGTGACAGGCAAACCCCAGTGCCGAAAACAAGAGCTGTTCGAAACGTTTCGAGAAAGCCACGTCGAGAATGCGTGGCTTTGTCATTCTCAACCTGCGGGTCCGGTCGTATTAGAGTCATTTGGAGCCTATTTTATCCGTGCCCAACTGGATTGCGTGGGGAATCGACCTGCGTACCTACATGCGATATCATACCGTGAATGAACTGGAATTGCGAAAATCAGTTTTGCTGATTTGAACTTAGTTGAGTGAAATTGTCCGCCCGCCGCTGCGCGGGTTAAACAAATTACTTTACTGCCCGCCGCCGCGTGGGTTAAACTAGTTACCCCTAGCCGAAGCACTTGCTAAATCGCGTATGACCAAAATTCTGGATTGGAGGAAATCAGACGATCCACGCGATATTGTTCATTTAGCCGTACAAGCGTTGGCGGAGGGACATGTTGTGGCGTTGCCGTCCAATCAATCTTATATTCGGGTAGCGAGCGGCTTGCATCCGACGGCTATCGAGCAACTTTGTCAAAGTTCGGTTGTTTCGGGCGATGATCGGGTCACATTGATGGTTCGATCGGCAGATGAGACGCTTGATTATTTTCCCGATATTAGTCCAGCTGCACGTAGACTCGCCAAGAAAGCTTGGCCAGGCCCGATCATTTTGAGCATCCGAGACTCAAATGCGTTGAGTGTTTTGCGATGCTTGGACACTCGAGTTTGCAAAGCACTACAGGATTCCAATAGTCGCATTCAAGTTTGGCAGCCCGATCATGCGTTACTGGAGTATGTATGCCGGCTTTTGTCGGGACCGCTGGCTTGCATTCCTGCCAGGGACAAAAATCTCGCATTGGTTAGAACGGTTGAGCACCTACATCAAGATGAAAGCGTGCTCGCTATCGACGATGGTGAAGTGGTGTCTCCTGGTGAGCCTACGGTCGTGGCCGTCGACGGCAATAGGGGCCAGATCGTTCATCGCGGAATAGTGGATGAGGAGGGGTTGAGACAAATATCGCAATGGAGCGTTTTATTTGTCTGTACAGGCAACACCTGTAGGTCACCGATGGCTCAGGCCTTGATGGGAAAAAAAATCGCCGCAAAATTTAGTCAACTAACCAAAGCGGGAAAGTGTCCAGTTGTCGCAATGTCAGCTGGCGTTTCCGCATTTGGTGGTGATGCAGCATCGCACGGAGCCTTGGCCGCAATTCGACAGTACGGTACAACCCTCGATCAACATCAGAGTACACAATTGAATTCCGCCCTAGTCGAACAAGCTGACTTGATCTTAGCGATGGGACAACGCCATCGGCACGCGATCATTTCGCAGTGGCCATCCATTACGTCAAAAGTTCATCTTATTTCGCCAGATGGCGGAGAGATAAGTGATCCCTTTGGGGGACCGTTAGAAGTTTATCAGAAGTGCGCACAGCAATTGGACGAACACACCGACTATTGGATCGATAGACTTGATACGGAGTCGCTCATCCAGTGGCATTAAGAAATCGATTCATCCTAAGTAAGACATGGAGTATGGAGAATGAGAATCGCCGTTGGTAGCGACCACCGAGGTTTCCAGATTAAAGGTAAGCTGATAACGCTTTTGACTGCGGACGGGCATGAAATTGAAGACTATGGTACGCACAGTGATCAGGCTGTCGACTATCCTGACTTTGCGTTGATAGTAGCGAAGCGAGTGGCTGAGGGCCTTGTTGAGCGAGGAATCCTGATTTGCGGTACTGGCTTCGGAATGGCCATCGCAGCAAATAAGTTTAAAGGAGTACGTGCCGCTGCATGCTGTGACGAAGTGATGGCTGAAATGTGCCGTCGTCATAACGATGTCAACGTACTCTGCTTGCCAGGTGATTTGATTGGCGATCGACCCGTTGGCGATCTCGTTCGCATTTGGCTAGCAACCGAGTTTGAGGGAGGACGCCACTCTAGGCGATTGGAAAAAATCACTGGAATTGAGAATAGTGAATTGAATTGAAAGGATTCGAATAGCGTGCATCGGATCGACAGCCATCACCATTTCTGGCAGTACTCCGCAGATCAATATCCATGGATTTCTGAGTCAATGAGCATTTTGCGAAGGGAATTCTTACCTGCGCATTTGCTTGCGGAGACTCGTGAAGCATGTGTTGATGCTGTCGTTTCCGTTCAAGCTAGAGAGAACGTCGACGAGACCCATTGGTTGTTGAATCTCGCTGCCGACCACGACTGGGTTCTGGGGGTAGTAGGTTGGTTGCCGCTAGCAAGTCCGACCATTCGCGAGGTGATGGAAGGATTTCGTCATGAAAAGAAACTTTGCGGTCTACGGCATGTAGTACAAGATGAATCGGATAACGGGTTCTTGGCTAGGGTAGATTTCAATGACGGAATTCAAGCGATCAAGGAGTTTGGGTGGACATACGATATACTCATTTATGCTAGGCAATTGCCTTTTGCAATTCCATTCGTCGATCGGCATCCGGACCAAGTGTTCGTATTGGACCACATAGCCAAGCCCACGATTCAGTCTGACTCCCACGACGATGAATGGGATCGTAATCTCAGAGAGTTGGCCAAACGACCAAATGTGTACTGCAAATTCTCCGGCGTAGTAACCGAAGTGAGAGGCAATAGCTGGTCTATATTGCAAATCCAACGCTATTGGGACACGGCCCTAGATGCGTTTGGTACTGATAGATTGATGTTTGGAACCGATTGGCCTGTCTGTTTGTTGAAGGCCAGCTATTTTGATTGGGTGGAGGCAGTTACTGTACTTGCTTCCGAATTATGCAGCGAAGAGCAGGCTGGTTTCTGGTCCCAGAATGCAATGCGAGCTTATCGTCTCGAAGTTTAACATCCTTGCATCTTGTTAACCCGCGCAGCGGCTGATTCGCCTGGGACAAATGCGGTCGCAATGACCTGAGAAGTCTTTGTTTGACCTTCGTTTTCTGGAAATCCGCGATCTGCGCTAATCGCTCCGATCGGTTAAACGAATTTCAAGCCTTGTTTCTTGTTTAGCCCGCGCAGCGGCTGGCGCGCCTATCCATCCTATTCGGAGAATAAACTACCGTCCGATGCTTGGTGGATTGCTCGCAAAGAAATCGCGAGGACCACGATTCGTATAGTACGGATACGCGGTTTGTGGCGCTGAGATGCCGGAACCAACTTGTGGATCGGTACGATACTGGCTATGAGACAGGTGTGCACCGTAGTCGGTACCGCCTCGTTGCCAAGCTACCCTACATGGCCTGCATCCTAAAGCACCGTTGCAGCTATTGCAGTTATTGCGGTGAAGGCAGCCACTGGACATGGCAAGGGTAATTCCAAACAGAGCGAGGGATAGAATGCCGCGTTTCATGACTTAATCCTTTAGGGTTTCGCATTGGCTGGCTTCCATGAACCTGACCCGTGTTCTTCGGGCTATTAACGTCCAGCCATCCTAGGATCGAAACAATTGGCACTCTAAATTCAATCCTCCCAACCCGCCCTGCATAGACAGCCTAAATTACCAGGTCAACTTGTTCCTTTTCGGAATTCGTCTCGATGACAAAACTCCACACCAACTTCGCCGACATTATCAAGGTTCTAAACCTTGGTTCGTGCTTCTTTGGATGACAATGTTCTTTGTGTCGGCTCCTTTTTTTACGCTAACGCGTGATTTGCCGCCGCGGGTCTCTTTGAACTTGTTGTCGAGGATAGTTATCGATTCCGTGCCGCCCTGGATGTCGATGACGGCTCCGGCCTCAGGAGCGTTGTCGACGAAAGTATTGTTAACGATTTGATTGCGATGTCCGGCAAAGTCTGATCCGCGCTCGGGCCGGAAGAGCACGCCGTTGAGCTTGCTTGCGAGAATTGAGTTCGACGTGATGAGATTGTCTGTATCGCGATGGCCGATGGAAATGCCGATGCGGTTGCCTTCGATGTGGTTGTTCTCCGCAAGACCGTATTTAACTCCCCAGCAGAAAAAGATGCCGATATCGTTTCCGCGAATCGTGTTATTGCGAATAATCGGGCGCTGCGAGCCAGATCCAGGATGTAGACCTAGATTCTTGTTGTTCTCGCTCACGCAATTTTCAACGATTACATCGTGACAAATTTGCCAACTGACGCCGTCGCCTTGGTTGTTGCGAGTGGTCACTCCGCTGATATGAATGCGGTTGCAGTCCTGAAGGAAGATGCAGCCAGCATAATTGCCATCCAACTCGGCGTTCTTCTCCCGATTGCCGTCTAGAACGAGATTCTCAATTCGAATATCGTCTACCAACTCACCGCTGAACAACGGGAAGAGCGTTGAGCACGTTGCGTTGTTCATCTGCCAAAGATTTTCTCGGAGAGGCTTGTCGAGCTTGAATCGATTGCCGCTGCGGGCCGTGAGCGTGCGTTTGAGGACTGTGTTTACACCTGTTTTGGCATCTGTCGCCCGCAGGCACACACCATCTCCCACGCGGAAATCGGTAGCATCTGTCGGGGATTAGATACCGCTGGCCGTTCCTCGGCAATAGTACGAGGAGCGTGCAACAAGGCGACCGTGATGACACACAAATTGACAGAAACACAGAACTGGTTGAATGTGATCGATTTCATAGAATTGAGTTTGTCCTCAAGTTTTTGTTTGATTGCAATCGGATTTCGAGTTTCACGCATTGAGATGCCCTCGCAACTTTGCTGGCAGGTCCGGTTGTTGCCATGCGCTGATGCCGCCGTCAATGTAGATGGTTTGTCCATGTATGTGCTCAGCTTCGTCAGTAAGCAGAAAAGCTGCCATTGGGCCGCATACGGATGCATCCGGTACGCTGCCGTTTGGAGTATGAAGTTGCATCCAGCGAATCGCGTCGTCGTCTCGATCGAGAACTTGGTTGGTCAAAGGAGTCCTTACCAAGCCGGGGGCAATTGCGTTGACGCGAATACCTCTTGGTGCCAATACAACGCAAAGCGAACGAACCATGCTGGACACAGCAGCCTTGGAAGCATCGTAGGAAGTATGCTCGGACTCTGCTAACAAGCCGTTGATAGAAGCAGTAAAGAGCACGCGACCTGCGACTTGTCTTTCGATCCAATACTTTGAAAAAAACTGTGTTAGAAAATAGCCGACTTTAACATTCAAATCGAAGGTGCGATCAAATGTCGATTCGTCCATCTCCAAAAAAGGTTTATCGATAAACACGCCTGCATTGTTTATTAGCAGACTCAGTTCGGGCTCCATTTCAGTCGAGCGCTGGCCAATTTTTTGCAGTATCGAATCTATCGGCTGCCACAAATCACAGTAGAGGGGTATGACTCTCACGCCATAGGTTTGGCACTTTTTGATGGTGGCCAGTGCGAGGTCATCTTCTTTGAGTCCGTGCAGTACTAAGTGTGCGCCAGCCTTTGCAAGACTCATGGCAATTGCAGCACCGACACCTTGTGTGCCACCCGTAATGAGCGCTGTGCGTCCAGATAAGTTCATAACGATGCGTACTCTTGAAGAACAGCTTCAGCCATTGGCCATTTCTGACGGGGCTGTGCGGTTAGCTCCCCCCACAGCTCAATTGAAGAAAGTCAATTGTAACGTTATGAGAGAGGGAAAGTAGGGTAGGATTGTTGGGTCAACGGAAATGCAAGGAAGCAGTGGAAAAACCAGCCCGCCCGCCACTTCGCGGGTTAAACATTATGCCCGCCGCTTCGCGGGTTAAACATCTTTATTATTCGTCTCTCAATCCCAAGCGGGAGAGCCAATTGCCTCGTGTCCGAGTTTTACCCGCTAGCCTTTCTGCTTCGGTTTGCGGAGGATTATCCTCGTCATGACGTTGAGCTCTTGCTTGCAATTCGAGACGTTCACGGGCAAGTTTGGCTCGCTCCATAGACATTTCGATTTCCGCTTGGCGCTGTTTTTGTTCCCATTCGTCGCGAAGATGCTTCAGCCGTAATCTCTCTTCGACTACTAGCGAGTCTGTCTCAATCATTTGGGCAACAGCCGCAACACCGATTGACATTCCATCGTGTGCAATCGACTGTTGCTCGATCAAAGCCTTGAGATCGGAGATTTCCTGATCTCGCCGTTCGATCTCACCGTCGGTTTGTTCAATGATTTTTTCGATCTCTAGGATCTTGCGTGGATCGCACGGAGTCTCTGCGTGCGTTTCCGCCTCCAGTTGTTGGAGGAGCGCCGCTTTGCGTTGTTCCCAGCTCAACGTTTCGGATTTTTGGCCAATACCTGCACCTTGAAACTTTGCCAGTCGAGAGCCTAAGTCGTTGTTTTGCATGCGAAGTTCAACCGCTTCATGTCTTGCTTCAAGCAATTGACTTCGCAATTGTTCCACCTGAATTCGCAGTTCCGAGTCATTGGAGTTGTTGGTAACGGCCTTGGCTTCTTCTAGTTCGCATTGTAGGAACTCCACTTGATCCTGCAGTTGCGATACCTCCATACTGAGTTCCGTTTCACGAGCGTCCGTCTTCTCCAAAACGTTCTGCGCAATCGTCTTTAGCTTGGCATCGGAATGCTCTGCTTCGGCTGCTTCGGACTCAATGAATGCTAGGAGCGACTGGTATTCAGCCCTCGTGTGCAATAACAAAGTTGATACTTTTGTATTTTCTTGCTGAGCTGCGATCAACTGTGTTTCCAACTCTTGCACGCGTACGCTTACATCAATCGTGCCTGTCGAACCCAAACGCAACTCAGCGGTTTCAATCGATTGCTTGAGATGCTCTCGAAGCGATTCGGTTTCAATCCGGTCTTGTTCAAGAGCCTTCGAACGCTCCATCAATTCATTCAGTTTGAAGTCAACGGCTTGGGACCAAGCGTTCCCGTTCTCACTTTGGTCCTCAGAATGGACGTTGGATAGACAAGTTTCGGTTTGGGCTGCGGACGCATTTTCGTTTGAAACGCTTGATCTCCTTTCGATTGTGTCTTTGCAAAGCCTAGCAACTAGGTCATCCACTGCTTCAAAGGCTTTCGAGACAACTTCGTCGCGAACTGGTCGCGAATTGGGCAAACTTGTTTCCACGGGAGGCAATTTGGATGCGGCGCTGGGTGCGGCGTTGGCGCTGGAAGCGTCGTTGGCGCTAGGTGCGCAATCTAGCTTCGCCGATGTACCGTTCGGAACACTTTGTGCAACCTTGGCGGGGCGGCCCTTTTGCCGATTGCCTTTTTGAATTTTCTGATTCCACGAGTTGGCCATTGGAGCTGCAGTTGATAAGATTTGCCCGAAACCTCCGTTGCAAGAACTCGCAACGCTCATTTAAACTGATAGGTTACGACGCTACCTGGGGTTGCCCTTCGGGCCGATTTTCAAAAATCTAACCGCAAGAGTTCTCTGGATTTGACGGTTGAAACGCTTCTATCGCTTACCGAATGACATTGGCATCATGCCCCGAGTGAAACCTGGCGACGCAGAAGAAAATCAGACCTTTGAGTCTGCGATGCTTCAGTTGGAACAGATTGTTCGGAAATTGGAGGGCAACTCGCTTGGCTTGGATTCAGCCCTTGCAGAGTACGCAAAAGCCGTAGAATACGTACGCTATTGCCAGCAACAATTAACAGGTGCTCGAAGAAAAATCGAAAAGCTACGAAGCATTACGGGGAGAGGTGAAGCCTTAACCGAGACCTGGGAGGATAACGACGAATAGTTGCAGGATCTTGTCCGAGAAATGTAGAACCGACAGGCATTCGGAACGTGCTTCCATGTCCCGCGCATGGCAGTCGGGACCTACTTCAATGTCCCGACTACATTTTTTACAACTAAGGTTTATAATACCAAGGCAAGAGAACGTTCGCGTTTTGGTTAGCTGTTAAACAATATTCAACCTGAAGCCGTCATTCGACTGCTTTGAGACTAATTTACACACTGTGCAAATCTCGAACGATCCGACGAACGAAACATCTGCCTTGGAAAGCCGATGGAAATCATTGACTATTGAGGTTAATGCCAAGCTTGAAAGTTGTATCGATAGACTTTCCCAAAATTGTCCCGATTTGTTGCGAGAGGCAATGCGATATTCTCTGCTTTCCCCAGGGAAAAGACTACGCCCAATACTGTGTTTGCTTGGAGCAGAGGCGTTGGGTGATTCGTCTTTCGGTGCCATGGCAAACGCAGCTGCCGTTGAAATGATTCACAGCTATTCGCTTATTCATGACGATTTGCCTGCCATGGACGATGACGACCTTCGTCGTGGGCGACCAACTTGTCACATCCAGTTTGACGAAGCGACTGCGATTCTCGCTGGAGATGCGCTGCAGGCGTTGGCTTTTGAAACGATTCTGACAGATAATGTAGATCCAATGATCGCCTTTCGAAGCTGTTTAGCTTTGGCTAAAGCCGCTGGTCCAGCGGGGATGGTGGGTGGACAATGCGACGATCTTCGCGCTGAAAAAATAGGTGGCGGAGCTGAAATGCTGCACTCGATTCACGCGAGAAAAACAGGTGCCATGATCCAAGCGTCGGTCGTTTTAGGTGGTTTGGCTGCCAATGGAACGCCCGAGGAATTGGAAAAACTGTCAATTTACGGAGAATGTATCGGAATTGCCTTCCAAATTGTGGATGACCTACTGGACGTGGAGAGTTCGAGTGAAAACACTGGAAAACGGACAGGAAAAGATAGCGACAGAGGTAAACTGACCTTTCCAGGCATCTATGGTGTCAGAGCCAGTCGCGATCAAGCCGAAGAGTTTGTCGAACGAGCGAATTCGATTGTGGATGCCTTTGGTCCAGCATCTACTCCACTGAAACAACTTGCACGATTCATAACGGATAGGAGCCACTAGAACTCTATGCACGAAATTCTTGCCAGATTAGAGTCCGCCGAACCGCTTCAACACATGTCCACTCAGGAGTTGGAAAAGCTCGGTGTCGAGATCCGTGATGTACTTTGCAATCTGCTGGCAACTCGGACTGCGCACTTTGCTTCGAACTTGGGAGTCGTAGAGCTTTGCCTCGCATTGCACAGTGTTTTTGATTTTCGAAAGGACCGCTTGATCTGGGATACTGGACACCAGATCTACCCGCACAAATTGGTCACAGGTCGGTATCACGAATTCAAAACAATCCGTGAACGAGGCGGCTTGATGGGATACCCTAACCCCATGGAGAGCGAATATGACTTGTTCATGACAGGCCACGCGGGATGCAGCGTATCTACGGCTCTAGGGCTGAGGAGCGGTGACGATTTGAATGGTCAGGCGGGCCGAAAGAGCATCGCTGTCATTGGCGATGGTGCTTTCCCTTCAGGCATCGTCTTCGAAGCGATGAACAATGCGGGCGAACTCAATGCCGACATGATCGTTGTCCTAAACGACAATAAGATGTCCATTTGCCCCCGTGTTGGCGCCGTTGCAAGCTATTTGGACCGACTTCGTACCAACCCCTTCTACACGGGATTCAAAAGCGAAGTCGTCCGAGTGCTAAACAAACTGCCACTTTTTGGCGACCCTACCGAACGTTTGCTTGCGCAAATCAAGGAAGGGGTCAAGGCAGGGATGGTTGGTGGCATGCTATTTGAAGAATTCGGATTCAGATACATTGGTCCAATTGACGGTCATGATATTCATTTGCTACGCAAGTATTTGGAGATGGTCAAAGATCAAAAGGGGCCGACGCTGTTGCATGTCGTTACCGAAAAGGGGCGTGGTTACAAACCGGCTGAAAAAGACCCCGTCTATTTCCACACTCCTCCAGCCTTCGAGGATGAAGACGGATGCCCGAAGCCACTCAGCGCTGGCGAAAAAGCAGCTTTCACGAACTATGCTCGCGACGCGATCTTGAGTCAGATGAAGAGCAATAACGCGGTCACGGTCATGACCGCAGCCATGTGCCAAGGAAATAAACTAGAGCCTGTTCGCGACACATTTAGCGATCGCTTTTTTGATGTTGGAATCTGTGAGTCGCATGCAGTAGCATTTGCGGCTGGGCATGCAAAAGTCGGATTGCGACCGATCGTTGCAATCTATTCGACATTCTTACAGCGATCCTACGATCAGATTTTTCAGGAGGTCGCGCTGCAGAATTTGCCGGTCACATTCATGATCGACCGAGCTGGATTGACCGGTCCGGACGGTCCTACGCATCACGGGGTATTTGATATTGGCTATTTGCGAGTCTTCCCAAATATGGTCATAATGGCACCCGGAGACGCTACCGAGGTGGAGCCGATGCTTCAATTCGCATTGTCGCACCCCGGTCCCACGTCAATCCGTTATCCAAAGACCACTGCGCAGACCTATGAGAGGCCGCCCCAACCTATCGAACTTGGCAAGTCAGAGGTAATTCATTGGGGAACGGATGGCGCGATTATCGCTTGCGGTGCAATGCTTCAACAAGCCATGGGTGCCGCCGATTTGCTTAAGAAAGATGGAATAGACGTTGCGGTTATCAACGCTCGCTTTATCAAGCCGCTTGATATGAACATGTTAACACAAGTATTCGAAGAATGCCGATTCGTTGTGACTGTCGAAGAGGGAGCTCTGATGGGCGGGTTCGGTTCCGCGGTTCTTGAAGCAGCATGTGCAAATGGTTGGGACACTCGCGTGCTTAGGACGCTCGGAATACCAGATCGATTTATCGAACACGGTGATCGCATCGAGTTGCTGTGTGAATTGGGTCTGGATTCAGCTGCAATTGCGAAGACTTGTAGGGTTTTGAATGAAAAATACTCCAATGCAGAACCTGCAGGGGTTTAGCTAGTGAGCAATCCTGCGTCTTGGGGATGGATACGAGATGGCAGATCACGACCCCGCGTGGTTGTTTTGGCAGCCCCGAATCGACCGCGAGTCGAGCAGGAGCTGGCGGGAATTCTCCAAATCATCGAGCAGCATGCAATAGTCGTTGCTGTCGACAACAGTTTTTCATATGAGTTTGAGGATTGCGAATCGGACCTAGTGGTCGTATTGGGCGGTGACGGATCTATACTTCAGTCCGCTCGACAAATGTGCCGCAAACAACGTCCTGTGCTTGGGGTAAACCTAGGTAAACTCGGGTTTCTCGCTGCTATTTCACCAAGTCAATTCGTCGATATTTGGCCTAAAGTTTGTGAAGGCAGTTTTTCAGTAACCAATCACTTGATGTTGCAATGTCAGGTCTTTCAAGGGGAACTGGAGCTTCACTCGATTATCGGACTCAACGAAGCGTCGGTTCTCGGTGGCCCTCCTTATACGATGATGTATATCGACCTGTACATCGATTCGGCGTTGGCAACAACTTACGCTTGCGATGGACTGATCATCAGTACACCTATCGGCTCGACGGCCCATAATTTGTCAGCGGGTGGCCCTATTTTGCGTCGCAACCTGCAAGCTTTTGTGATCAGCCCCATCAGCCCTCACACGTTGACAATGAGGCCGGTTGTGGATACGGCGGATCGAAAATTTGATCTCAAGATTCGGGTAGATCACCCGACGGCAAGTGTTGTGGTGGATGGTCGCGTTGTATGTCATTTCGGTCGCGATCTTCGCGTCCGCATTTCGCGAGCAAGCGACACCTTTCAATTGATAAGCATTCCCTGGCACGACGACTACAAGGCCCTTCGAGAGAAATTAGGCTGGAGCGGCAAGCCTCGAATGACCTGAACCAAGTACGGGCATCCTTACCAGATTGAACGGGCTTCCCGCCGGAATTGTCACCGCGAGGAGCCATTTTGCAGGTTCGAAGAGTTCGAGTACAATAGCTGGGAATTAGGAGAAAATCATGACCATAGACATTCCGCAAGAATTTGAGTCGTTTGTCGCATCGCTTGTCGCGAGACGACGCTTTCTCTCTGAGCACGAGGTTTTGGCAGAAAGCCTGCGGCTTTTGCAAGCGAGAGAATCCTTGGCGGAGGAAATTCAGAAGGGATTCGAGCAAATTGATGCGGCTCAGAGTGTCGATGGGCCCAGAGCATTCGCGAAATTACGTAATCGTCTTGAGGAACGACTTGGATCGTAGCGATGCCAACGTTTGTTTTATCCGATGAGGCTGAAATCGACATCGCTAGTATAAGTGAGTACATCGCAAAACGCAACGTCGCGGCGTCCATCAAAATGCTGGACCGTATACATGAGGCGTGCCAGACGCTAGCTGAGAATCCTGGGCTTGGCGAAGTGCGAAAAGGGTTTGGTGTGCCAGATTGCCGTTCATTTACCGTAAGCCGGTACGTCTTGTTTTTCCGACCGAATGGCAATGGTATAGATGTCGCCAGAATACTCGACGCAAGCCGTGACCTCTGATACGCGACGTGAGTAAATCACTTCAGCTCTATAATGAATAACAATCTATTCCAAATTGAGCGAAGCGGAACGGTGGAATAGATTCCATAGAAATGTGCAAACGATATCACTTATGTTAAACTACTACTCGTGCTTTCAGCCCACCAATCACTCTTTTCCGACTCGCGAGCTCATTCGATGATTCGACTGAGATACCTTTTTCTAGGCATCCTGCTTTGCATTCCGTCCTTCGTGTCGCAGGTTTCGGCCACGCCGGAGGATGGGGCGTTTACTACTGACGAATTGTCGCATTGGTCACTTCAAAAGGTAGTTCGACCCGAGCTGCCGCGCCCTTCAAATTCCGAGTGGTCGCGAAATGCGATCGATTCTTGGATTGTCAAGGAGCTGCAGTTCGCTTCGATCAATCCTTCGAAAGAGTCGGATCGCAATTCGCTCATTCGCCGAGCTACATTGGATCTCACTGGGCTACCTCCCAGCCTTGGGGAAATCGAGGCGTTTTTAGAAGACGATTGTCCCGATGCCTATGAGCGAATGATCGACAAGTTGTTGGCATCGCCAAGCTACGGCGAACGCTGGGGACGGCATTGGCTGGATCTGTCGTTATTTGCCGAAAGTTCAGGATTCGAACAAGATGAGACGCGTCCGAACGCTTGGAGATACCGTGATTACGTTGTCGAAGCTTTCAACTCAGACAAACCCTACGATCGATTTATTTTGGAACAGATCGCTGGAGACGAACTGTGGCGGGATAACACGGAAGCTCGAATTGCTACGGCTTTTATGAGACACTATCCGGAAGAAGGCAACAACAAAGATATCTTATTGGCCCGGCAAGAGATCCTTCATCACGTTACCGATCTCGTTGGCTCGACGTTTCTCGGACTGACTTTCAATTGCGCACAGTGCCATGACCACAAATACGATCCGATCCGGCAGGCAGACTATTATCGATTTCAAGCGTTCTTTGCAAACATCGGACACGACGACAAAATCCCCCTTACGACCGAGGATCAACTCAAGCAATACGAACAAAGACTAGCCGAATACGAACACAAGACTGAGCACTTGTGGAGCGAGATGGACAAACTGCTGTCGACGGTGCGAAAATATTCTCCCAAGCAATTGCTTGCTCGCTACCCCGACTACGTGATCGAGGCCATGTCGGCTCCCACGGGTATACGATCTCCGCTCCAATCGCAGATAGCATACATTGTGAACCACAAAGATTGTGGCACGTGCCCGCAACGTCCGCCGCCACATGCAGATCCAAGCTTTGCAAATGACGCGAAATCGCTGAAAGATGTGGCCAAGAAGAGATTCGATGATTTGAAGAGCGAGCTCGACCAATGGAAGAGCCTGAAACCGGCCGATGTTCCTCGAGCATCAGGGATTATCGACATCGGCGAGGACGCTCCTCCAACGTATGTGCTCGGAGTCGGTTTGTACACGCAACCTAGACAGGAAGTTGCGCCGGGTTTTCTTTCGATCCTAGATGCAGCACCTGCCAAAATTCAGAAACCCGATGGTGTATCGACGACTGGCCGACGTTCGACTTTGGCGCAATGGTTGGTTGATCCCAAGAATCCACTGACCGCTCGAGTCATGGTCAATCGCATTTGGCATCATCATTTCGGTCGCGGTATCGTGGGGACACCTAGCGATTTTGGAGCCATTGGTGATCCTCCAAACCACCCTGAATTACTCGATTGGTTAGCCGACTACTTTGTGCAAAGTGGATGGAGCATCAAGCAGATGCATCGATTAATGATGACCTCCGCTACGTATCGACAGTCATCCATTGGTAGAGTTGATGAAAAATACGATCCCAATAACCGATTGCTTTGGCGATTCTCTCCGCAAAGACTTGAGGCCGAGTCCGTACGCGATTCCGCATTATTTGTCTCCGGAGTATTGAACAAAAACATTGGTGGACCGAGCGTTTTTCCACCTTTGCCCGAGGGACGTCCAACTCCGGTCGGTGGGTGGAAAGTCAGCACAAATCCGGCAGACCATGTGCGACGCAGCGTCTATATCTTTGTTCGTCGCAACGATCGATATCCGATGCTTGAAGTTTTTGATTTTCCTGATTCGCATGAAGCGTGTGCTTGTCGCAATCAAACGATGACCGCACCGCAGGCATTGACGTTTCTCAACGGAGATCAACCCTCAAAGTGGGCCAAGGCCTTTGCACGCAGAGTTATGAGCGAGTCGAGTGACGATCGAGTTCTTCAAGTTCGAATGGCCAACCAGCTTGCTTTCTCGCGTTTGCCCGACGATTGGGAATTGAAAGCGGCTCTTGACTTCTTGGAAAAGCAGACCGTCCACCTTGAATCCGAAGATACGATGGCGGCTAATTCGAATGCGGTCAGGGAGCAATCCAGCGACATGGAATTAGAGTCACCGCGAGTTCGTGCCTTGGATGACTATTGTTTGATGCTCATCAACTCGACTGAGTTTTTGTTTCGATATTGAGCCGCCGCCTGAGAAAATTAGATCACTTCAACGGAAAAAACGATGCGTCACGAAACACCAACAGACCATTCAAACGGCCATCCGTCGCAATTAAGTCGACGCGAGTTACTACGTCGATCAGGAAGTGGATTGGCTGGAATTGCGCTGTCACATCTGTTGGCGTCGGATTCGGCTCGGGGATCCGAAGGCAGCGCTCCTGCGGCAGGTTCATCTCGTCGCGACAAGCAGACGCATCATTCACCCAAAGTCACTTCAGTCATTTGGCTATTTATGGAAGGGGGACCAAGTCACGTTGATCTATTCGATCCCAAGCCGTTGCTTGAGAAACTCGATGGCCAACCTATTCCAAGTTCTTTTTCGCTGCCGGTGACGAGTGCGACTGGTTCGCATCGAATGCCGCTCATTCGATCACCGCGGACTTGGCAACAGCATGGCCAATCCGGTCTTTGGGTTTCAGAATGGTATCCAAAAATTGCGGAGCACGCTGACGATTTAGCAGTGATTCGATCTTGTTGGGCCGATGGGCTCAACCACGTTGGGTCGGTTCGACAGATGAATACCGGATCGGTTCTAGCTGGCAGACCTTCGTTGGGTTCATGGGTATCCTATGGTTTAGGAGCTGCCAATCAGAACCTACCTACGTTTGTCTGCATGACTGATGACAAAGTGGTACGGGGTGGAACCACCAATTGGAGTTCGGGGTTTATGCCCGCCAACTATCAGGGTACGTTACTTCAGCGACAGGGTCCTCCGATTCTCGATCTGTCTCCTTCCAAGTCCGTAAGCGACATTCGGCAACGTGGTCGGCTCGATTTCTTTAGGCAGCTCAGCGAGCATCATCAAACGCAGCGACCAAACGACCAGCATCTTGAGGCGCGGATCGATGCCTATGAGTTGGCTTATCGCATGCAATCGACGGCACCTGAAGCGGTTGATATTTCGCAGGAAAGCCTTCAGACTTGCGAGTCATACGGATTGAATTCCGAAGCGACTGCGACATTCGGACGAAATTGCCTTATGGCCAGGAGACTTGTTGAACGGGGAGTACGATTTGTCGAGCTCTACTGTGGTAGTGGAAGTGGCTGGGATGGTCATTCGGGGTTGGAAGCCAATCATTCGAAGTGGTGTCGAGCATCCGATCAACCTATCGCTGCGTTGCTTGCCGATCTCAAGGCCCGTGGACTTCTTGACCAAACGCTCGTAGTTTGGGGTGGTGAATTTGGAAGGACACCGTTCAGCGACACGGGGGCAACTGGAGGCAAGAACTACGGTCGCGATCACAATCCATGGGGCTTTACCATGTGGATGGCAGGTGGGGGAATACGCGGTGGGCAATCGATCGGCGCAACCGACGACATTGGCTTTCGTGCGACCGAGAGCCGATATCATGTCCATGACATTCATGCGACAATCTTGCACCTGCTAGGCTTGAATCATCGAGAGCTCACCTTCGTTCACAACGGGCGAGATGAGCGAGCAACCGTCAATGGCGGACAGTTGATTCATCAGATTGTCTTATAGCGAAAGGACTTGCCATAGTCCTGAATAGTCGTCCGTCCACTGAAATTTCTTGTCTTTTTCTCCCCAAGGCGAATGACCACGCAAAAGCTCTTCATTCTCTGAGATTGACTCACTTTTGGTTAGCAGTATCCAAGTTGAGCTGAATACTCCAATCGAATTGTCTTCGTCATTGTTGATCCGAAATGCACGCCAGCCAAGATGGTCAGCCAAACCACGAGCAATAGGATTGAGATCGAGAAAGCGGTTAGAGATATGCACGGCAAGTATGCCACCAGACCGTAAATGTTGCCGGTAGACTTCTCCACAGTCGGTGGTGAGCAAGTGAACTGGAATCGCATCGCTGCTAAAGGCATCGATTGCAAGCACGTCGAACTGTTGGCTCTGATTGGCTGCAAGTTCACGTTCCATCGTGATTCTCGCGTCACCGAGTATTACTTGTGTTTCCGCTGGCGTGTCTTTGAGGTAAGTGAAAAATTTGCCAGATAACGCTAGAACGTCTGGATTTATTTCGTAAAACCGGAATTTGTCGCCAGCCCTACCATAGGCAGCAAGCGAACCGGTTCCGAGTCCTACCACACCGATTCGCAGCGGATGTTTGTCCGTTCTTTGAGCGAGGTTTGTGCTCAAGCGAATTGCTAAACCGACACCACTTTCTCTGCCATAGTACGACGTAGGTTCTCGTTTCCAATAGTCGTCCGTATACTGAAAACCGTGAAGAATTTGACCGTGAGTTAGCGTGTATTTTCCACCCGATGGGTTTTCATCGAAATCGACTAGATCTTCATAACTAACTCTGAGTACGCCATAGAAATTGCGGGAGACTTGGGCGATGTTGTAGTCGTCTTCTTTGATTACCGAGACCAGTCGCATACTTAACAAAACCAGCAAAGTTCCTGCTGGTATCCAAAACCACGTTCCCCAAGATTCGGCACCCTTTGCACGCATTCGAGCAACGCCAAACTCTAAAATCAATGCAAAAACGCATGCTGCCGTCAAGGTGATCGATTGCCAACGTTCTAAACTTTCAAAATACCATAAGGTACCTAAGAATAGGGCGACCGAAAACAACAGCAAGACTCGCATAGTGGTGTGCTGAACTCGTTCGCTACGGCGATTGACGAACCAAAGAGTTAGCAGACTACATAGCGTTGGAAGTGCGGTTCCCAAAGCAATCGCAATGGTTATTCGCTGAGTCATCAACGTTGGAAATTGAAACCGAGCGAAGCCAACGAGCCAAACGAATTGCAGCAGAGCCAACGCGATCCACGCCCACCCAACACGCCTGACTCGTTTCTCCAAGCTGGCGGTTAACATCAGTCCAACGATTAGTAAAATCGCGTAAACTCCAAAGACAACAGCACGATCGTTCGATGATATGAATGCTTTCAACGGAACGTACATAAAGTAACCAATCGATCCAAGTTGAACTCCGGTCGCCATCATCCAGATCCAGAATGCCGGAACCGGTTTGTTTAGCCACACTCGCTGCGAACACCAAGCCAGTATCGTTAACAAGACGCAAGCAGCCAAACCAATGTGATATTCCCAATAACCAAGAAAGAACTGCGTGGCGACAATCGCGACGAAAAGTCCACCCAATGCGCCTCCGACAGAGACCAACATAAAAAAGAGTGTCAAATGGCGGGGATGCGGTCGGCTTTGAACCAGCTCCCCATGACAGGCCATGCAACATACAAATAATACAGTTGAGTAGACAATGACCTGATCCGCAATCGCTGCGTTTACGTCTTGAGATAGCACCCAACAAGCAGCCGGAGCAGCGATCAAGAGAATGGCTCCAAAGATACGACGGTCATACCATCGCGGACTATCAAAGCACAAGATGAACGTAAGCAGGTAAATACTCAGTGGCAAGACCCATAGAAACGGGACCGTGGCGACATCGATACATAACTGATTCGTTGTGGCTAGCAGAATCGTCGAACCACATGCGGACAAGCCAATCCAGAGTAACATTTGCATCCAACTGGGCGACCGGGTCTCTGAATCCTGCGAGCCCAATGTCATGACCTCGCTCAGTCCTCCACCTTTCGTTTCCTTCGCTTGATGTTGCCATAGTCGTACGGCGCACAATGCCACCAAGCCTACATAGATTACATAGACCCTCGTCCAATTGAGGGCTTGCTGACGAAGCAGCATCCACGGCTCGAAAACCAGCGGATAACTCAGTAGAGCCAATAGCGAACCGACGTTTGAGAGTGCGTACAATCGGTACGGAGACTCGTGAGGCGAAGTGCAACTGAACCAGCGTTGCAGCAACGGCCCCGTCGTCGAGAGCATGAAGTATGGGCCGCCCACGGTCACTAGAAGTAGCAGTAGAATCTGCGAAGTTGGTGATTGGCCCACAATCGGCTTCCAAGCACTTGAGGGAATGATTGGAAGGAAGGAAAGAGTCAAGGCCAACAAGGCAACATGCGTTACGACCTGCGACCGAACCGATAGTTTTGAGCTCAGCAAGTGAGCGTACAAGTATCCGCCGAGCAGCAACAGTTGAAAGAACAACATGCACGTAGTCCAAATCGACGGACCGCCACCAAACCATGGCAGAACAAAGCGACCGATCAGTGGTTGAACCTGGAATAGCAGGAACGCGCTCAAGAAAATTGTAAAAGCATACCGAATCATATAGTGCCTTATTCTCTTTGGCGCAACCACACAACGTAGTCGAGAGCTTGTGGCGTTTTACCAGAAGAGCGAATCATGTTGTTTACTTGGGATCGGTGCAGGGTTCCATGTACGGACAACTGAAGAAGGGATTCGGAAAGCGGAAACTCCATAGGTCCTCCCCCCACATCAACCGTAACGCCCCTTCCAAGCTGACTCTGCCCTAAACGCTGTAAGGTATCCAATTTCTTTTCGGACATCGCTTTCCATTGCTTCGTCAATTCGGCGACAGACGTCGTTGTGGGGGAGTGCGGAAACGGAACACCGGGCGCGTCCCAATTCGCCTGCCAAAAACATTCGGCATCGTAAATATGCAGGAGCGACTTTCGAATCGTCCCAACGCCCATTCCTTTGTCTTTGTCCAACTGTTCGTCCGTCAATTCGCAACATTGATCGAAGAGCCTATTCGTTGCCCAATCACCATACATGCAATATTGGATGAGTGATTCCAAATCTGGAGCTACGTAGGGAACTGCAATGCTGCCAACATCTAAGCCCCAATTCCGGCACCCCTCTGCGACTTCGGCCCGCAAAAGAATCGTCGGCTTTGCAATTCGGTAAAAGATGTAGTCGATGCCACCAGGAAACGTACTGCCTTGTCGTTTAAGGAAATGTACGACTTGCGCACGATGGTGGATGGCATGGTTTAGGACGTGCATAACCAAGTCTCCGAGTTGTTGCTCGTGCAGCTCGCCCTTCAAATTGCGATACTGGATTGCACTGGAAAGGACAGCGGGATCGCTTTCAAACCAATTCGTTCTTTCAGCCGCGAGTTTTGCAAACATGGCTTCGAGTTCATCGATCGTGTCAGGCGTGGTGGGCCAAACGGATGTCGATTGGAATTGCCATCGATCAAGCCAGATCTTTTCGGCTGCAACCATGTGTTTGAGAGTTTCGAGCAGACTCCCAGGGCCGAGCGGCAGTGTTGCCTTTAACGCATTTTCGTCAAGGGTACGGCATTTCCTAAACACGCTTCCCATTGCCCATGCGTGGTACGATTCTAAGTCTCGATATAGTTCAATTCTCATGATTTCGGCAAAAAACGACAGTTCCTAGACACGCGAATCAGCGTGAAGTTACAATTCAACAGATCGACATCATACAACATTGCGTTGCAAAGCAGTACAATGCCAAAACGCCCATCTATGAATTTAGCAAGGCCGCAGTTGATTTTGGCCCACAGCGAGACTGAAAACCTTAATATGAGAAAACTAAGTACCCTTTGCTTACTCCTTGTTTTGCACACCGTGCATGCAGATGCAGCCGAAACGAAGCCCATGAATATCGTCGTTCTGTTTGCCGATGATTGGCGACATGACACGCTTGGCTGCGCCGGAAATCCGGTAGTGAAGACGCCCAATTTGGATCAGCTTGCAAAAGATGGAGTGCGTTTTACACACAATTGCGTAACGACCTCGATTTGCGGTGTAAGTCGCGCAACGCTGTTCACTGGTCAATGGATGTCTCGACATGGCAACAAAGCCTTCGAAGCGTTTAAGACTCCATGGTCTGAGACATATCCAGGACTTTTGCGGGCCAACGGATACTTTGTGGGGCATATCGGGAAATGGCACAACGGACAATTCCCCGCAGAGAATTTTGACTTCGGTCGTTCTTATTCTGGTACTCATTGGATGAAACAAAAAGATGGTTCCGAGATTCATGTGACGCAACGGAACGAAAACGATGCGATGGAGTTCTTGAAATCAAGGCCGGTCGACAAACCTTTTTGTCTGACGTTGGCGTTTTTCGCTACACACGCGGAAGATGGACATCCCAAACAGTATCTACCACAACCGCAGAGCATGTCGCTTTACAAAGACATTACGGTGCCCGTGCCTAAGACATCGTCCGATGAGTACTTTAATCGATTGCCACCTTTCCTTGCGAATGAGAAAAACGAGGGAAGGAATCGCTGGCATTGGCGATTCGATACTCCTGAACGCTATCAAGAGTACATGAAGAACTACTATCGTTTAGCCTCTGAGGTTGATGCGACTTGTGGTAAAGTAGTTGCTGAGCTCAAGTCTCAGGGGCTGTTTGAGAATACGCTCTTGATTTTTACTACCGACAACGGCTACTTCCACGCAGAACATGGATTGGCTGACAAATGGTATCCACATCAGGAGAGCATCCGCGTACCGTTAATCGTTCACGACCCACGTATGCCATCTGATCGCTCTGGACTGAAAAACGATCAGTTGACATTGAATGCTGACCTTGCACCGACGATTCTTGCTGCCGCAAATATTGCAGCTCCGGCAAGGATGCAAGGACGTGATTTATCACCCCTGTATCTAGCTAAAGAGCAACCTACCTGGCGGAGCGAATACTTTTACGAGCACGCCACGATTAAGAGCATTGATTTTATTCCTTCTTCCGAAGCTTTGGTTCGCAAAGACTGGAAGTACTTTTATTGGCCTGATTTCAAAACGGAACAGCTATTCGATCTGCGAACGGATCCGCTTGAGGAAAACGATATTGTCGCGGATCCAAGGCATGCGTTCGTTCTCGTGGAGATGCGAAAGCGGTTCACGGAATTGAAAGCCGAAGCACAATGATGCGAATTTGATCCGCAGGCGCAATTGGGGCAAAGTGTTTCGGTCGTTCGGGATTTTTGGTGGTCTCTGCCTGCTGGTTCAAGGATTTTCGCGAAATTTTTAGAAATTCGCTTGATCGAATCCCGTGGGAATTTGAGATTTCGTCAAATAATATGCCAATTGACAGACCAGTGACCGTGAAATCACTCATACGCATCGAACCGAAGATTCTTTCTAAAGTAATCCCCCCATTTGAATCGAAACTAGGTGCAGGACGGCTTTATCTGCGCTGGACAACTCGACAGAGTCAAGTCCAGTATTTTGAAAAGCCGGCCGAGGTTGATTAGGGGGGAAAGTGCTTGCAATCCAAGATTTAATTGCTTGGATGCAGCTAGCGGTATGCACGTACGTCAGTACGATCATATTGGTAGTGCGGGCAGATTCTCTGTTCCAGTCTTCTCGGCTGGTTAGCCGAATTCGGATGTTTGGGCTGGTCAAATGCGTTCCGTCGTAGGGGTGCGGTTGCTCGTTAATGCTCAGGCTAAGGGTTCGAGTCGGTTCAAAGCAGGTGGGTTCGCCGCGAAAGCAGCAGAGAAGGAGCTTTGCGTTTCGCAATGCGAACGAGTCGTCCGAATGATGTTAATGCCCAGACCCAGTTGTCACTTGGCAGTGGATCGCATGCGATGACTCTTCGGAGTGATGGCAAACCGGTCACCGCTTGGTTCAACAAGGGCAAATACCGTCATGGGGTTGGTACGCATCGTATCCATCCCGGACTCACTCACTATTGGAAGGTAACGGAGACCAAAAATATGAAGGTGTTCACCACAGGCCAGGTCGCTAAGATCTGCAAGGTGGCCCCGAGAACCGTCAGCAAATGGTTCGACTCCGGCCGACTCAAAGGGTACCGCATCCCCGGTTCACAAGACCGACGCATTCC
>JAYTVL010000049.1:0-8399 GCA_043744075.1 Pirellula sp.
CAAATTCACGCCCATCGCTACCGCTCTGAGAGGCTGTGATTCTATTGAATCCGAAGAAAGTACCCGTCACACTACGTGTGACGTTTTCTCAAAAATTAATGGTTTTTGAACTGCGGACATCACGCGGAGCGTGACGGGTACTATAAAATCACAGCCTCTGAGCGTGCCACCCGGTCCCCTGGTATATTCCAGTCTGCCGCTCGCCTAAGATAGACACCATATTTCCGGTCGATGGGATCATGACTAAACCAACTTTCTGCCTTGTTTTTCTTGCGATAGTCTCATGCTTGTCAGGCAAGCAGGCCGAGATTTGCCACTTTCAACAATTCACTAATTTGGAACAAACATCAGAGACCTCGGCCAATGCAGGAGTTGGTGATTTAGACGGTGATGGCGATCTTGATATCGTTTTGGCAAAAGGTAGGCATTGGCCAATACATAATCGAGTACTACTAAACAACGGAAAAGGCAGTTTTTCTCAGGCGAAGAATCTTGGTGACGAGCCTGATCGAACTTACTCCGCAGTTCTTGCCGATTTAGACAACGATGGAGACTTGGACGTCGTGGTAAGCAATGACAGCCCAGACAAGAAGCTGATTTACGTCAACGATGGCAACGCAGGCTTCAGCGTGTCTGGTACATGGGGAAGCCCGAAATGGAACACGCGAAACGCGGCAGTCGCGGACCTAAATGGCGACGGTTATTTGGACGTGATTGCTGCAAACCGAAACAGCCCGAGCTACGTTTGTTTGAACGACACTCGTGGGAATTTTAATGAGAAAGGATTCATAAAGATTCCGTTCCAGTCTGCGACAACCATTGTTTCGGCTGATTTCGATGGCGATGGATTTGTCGATCTGGCGATTCCTCATCGCGATGGCGGCCAAAGCGTCATCTTTTTCAATGACGGAAAAGCCGGATTCAAGGAATCAAAGCCATTCGGCTCCACGAAGAGCTATGCACGCACGGCAGCCGCCGGCGATTTGAACAACGATGGCAAAATCGACCTCGTGGTTGGCGATGAAAGGCGTGGTTCGTTTATCTATCTTAGCAAGGGAAGCGGTGAATTCCGCGATGGAAGCCCCGTCGGCGATAAAGCGTTTGCGCCGTCTGCAATTGCAATCGGAGACATGAATCAAGACGGCACCGCAGACATTGTCATTGGATATGCGGCGGTGCAGGGAGCCGTGTATTTCAATAGCGGCAACGGGACTGAATTTCATCAAGTAAGATTTGGCGATGGCAAGGGAGCCGTATATGGCATCGCTTTAGGCGATTTGAACGGCGACACCAATCTTGACATCGTTGTCGGCCGTAGTGACGCAGCGAATACCGTCTATTTCAGCGGCAAATAAATTGGTTCGCAACACCGGTTTTTATTTTAGCAACTCGTTTGCAATCCACGAATCTGCCCAGCGAAGGAAACGCAGTCGTGAATTCTCTTTTCCGGAACAACTGGGTGCGCTGTAGCGATGCATATAGCCCACGTGGCCACCGAATTCGGACTTTCGTATAGCGGTTGATTCGGACAAGACGGCGCTGTCAAACATCCATTCAGGTACAATCGGATCATGCTTGTCGATCAAGATTGTCGTGGGGACCTCGATTTGATCTAGCCAAGCTGCGGAGGATCCCGCGCTGTAGTATTCCTCGGCGTCTCGGAACCCGGCCAAAGGTGCCGTCATAGTTTCGTCAAATTTCCTGATAGTTTCAAACGAAGCGTGCGGGAGGCGTTCTGCCCATTGCGGCCAAAAGACGGCTCTGGCTCTGGCTTGTTTGCGCAGAGAACGCATGAAATAACGTGCGTACAACTGATGTATTCCTTGTTCCATGTGCGTACAGCAATCGGACAACCTTATTGGCGGCGCTACTGAGACAGCTCGCAACACGCTCAAGTCGCGGTTTTGATCCCCGCTATCGATCTGGTTACGCTTAGTTGCAAGTAACATCAGTAAGATATTGCCACCAAGCGAAACGCCTGAAATTCGCCATTTGCGAATGCCAAGCTTATCTCGCAAATGCGTAAGCATTGCCCAAACTTCTTCGAAGCAGGCTCCGTGAGGCGGCAAGGGCGTAAATTCACCAGATGGTCCTGCGCCGGGCAAATCTGCACGAAAGACGCGAATGCCACGAGCAAGCAAGCATTGCGCGGTCGTCGTCACGTGTGTCCCAGCATGCGAAGATCCCAGGCCGTGTAAAAGGAGAACCGCTTCGTCGCTGTGATTGGGATCTACTCGATTGGGAGCGTTTTCGAAAACGAAGCTGTATCCCATGTCTCCCATTGGGATCTTATGCTCAATCGCTGGCGGCAGCGCGGGCTTGGGTTTGTAAAAACCTGTTAGAATTGTTTGGACATGCCCATTCCGTAAGTACCATGGTGGACGAAACTGTTCCGGCTGTTGCAGCATCTAAGTCTAATTAACCCTTCGCGAGAAATTTCAAAATGCGTCCAGGATCGGACTATGATCCCAGAATCGAAAACCGGGCAGCTGTTAAACTAGCCATTTACATCCTTTGGTTTGTGGTTCTTAGCTCATTCCTACTTGCCATCAATACGTGGATGATTTATTCGTTGGCACAAGGCACCGCTAAGCTCTTGCCTCAATTGCCAGTCGTATCGATCTTGGTTCAGTTATTGAATTTCATAGGTCCAATGGTACTTTTGTTCCTTGAATGGTATGCGTGGGATGTGATTTTTGCAAATCGACTAAAAACTCGCAAAAAACGCACTCTGTCGGGGCAGTGAGGACAATTGTTCTACTCTACTGCCAGATAGTGCCACAGTCGGCTGCTCGCACGGATACCGCGATAGTAGTCTTCTAAGCAGAATTTCTCATTTGGGCTATGAGCTCCATCATCATCCAAGCCCCAACCTAATAGAAGCACGTCCGCTTTGGTAGCTTCAACCATTTGGGCGACGATTGGAATCGAGCCCCCCTCGCGGATCAAAACCGGCTTGGCCTCAAAGCCTTCTTGAACCGCCTGCATGGCGCCTTTCATGAATTTGGAATTTGGATTTGCCATTACACCGCGGCCTCCGTGCAAATCGATGATTTCTATGCGTACTCCTGGCGGAGTGTGAGTGCGAATGAACTCCTGCAACTGCTGGCCGACCTTTTTGGGGTCTTGGTTTGGCACCAATCGAAAACTGATTTTCGCTGCGGCCCATGACGGGATAATTGTCTTACCCCCTTCGCCTTGGTAGCCCCCAAGCAAACCATGGACATCGAATGTTGGGCGTGCCCAGCGTCGTTCCAAGGTCGTATACCCAACTTCACCAGACAGTGCGTCCACGCCAAGTTGTTCCGCGAAAGCTTTGTCTGAGAAATTCATGTTTTCCCACATCTCCCGTTCTTTCGCTTCTAATTCCACAACAGAGTCATAGAATCCTGGCAACTGGATCTTGCCGTCGGGCGTTTTCAATTCTGCGAGGATTCGGGCGAGGGCCAAGGCAGGATTGGTAACGGCTCCGCCAAAGGATCCAGAATGCAAATCCGCTTTCGGGCCATGAACTCGAAGCTCAAAATATGCGATCCCACGTAGGCCGTAGGTAATGGCGGGTTGGCCCTTGGCGTACTGCGAAGAATCGGAAATGACAATGACATCACAAGCCAGCAGGCCGGCGATTTCAGACAGTTTGGCTTCAAGTACTTCGCTACCGTTTTCTTCCTGCCCTTCGATTAGGAATTTTACTTGGAGTGGCAGTTTTTGATTGCTTTGGCGCCACGCAAGAACGCTGTGGATGTGCGTGAGCATCTGGCCCTTGTCGTCGGTCGAACCACGGGCATAAATGTTGCCATCTTTCAAGACAGGTTCGAAAGGAGGTGAATTCCAAAGATTGAGTGGGTCAACCGGTTGAACGTCGTAGTGTCCATAGACCAGGACCACTGGCTTGCCTGGAACTGGTTCGGATTCGGCATAAACGAGCGGAGGGCCATCGCCACGGATTTGCTGGGTTTTAAGGCCGCCAGAAGCAAGTTTCGCCTCGACCCAATTCGCTGCTAGGGTCATTTCCGCCTTTTTCGTACTGTCAGCGCTAATGCTGGCAATTCGCAAAAGTTCGAAAAGCTGATCCAGATGACTTTGCCGGTTGTTCTGCAGAAAGCGATCGATTGTGGGAAAATCTGTCATTTCGGATTGTAAGTTTCGTACGATTTGTTCTTGCAAAGACCACCTAGTATAGAGTTACAATATAACTTAGTTGTAGCAGAAATGTCTAATGCGACTGTTGTATTGATTTCAGCACACAACCATTCCATTCTGCTTGCCAGCCTGAGGACAGGCTGACCTACGTGTTCCATCACTTCACCTTACATCTTAACTTGGCATTGCGAACAGAAACAAACACGCAAGGCAAATGACTATGTCCGATTCAAACGCTGTTGTCGAAGAACCGATCGTTCGTCCTAAGAACGCTCCGCCAAAAACGAAGAAACAACCTCGTTACCACGTGATCCTCTGGGATGATCCGGAGCATACGTACGAGTACGTAATCGAGATGATGCAGAACTTGTTTTATCTTTCACCGACGCAAGGTCGAAAGATTGCCGAAGAAGTCGACACGACCGGTCGCGCTGTTTGTACGACCACGACACTGGAACACGCTGAACTCAAACGAGATCAAATTCAAGCTTTCGGAATGGACCCCTACAGCAAGAAGTCGAAAGGCAGCATGTCAGCATCGATTGAGCCTGAGTTTTAGGCTCGCTTGGGATCCGGACTTCCCGCCGCTGCGCAGGTTAAACAGGGTTAAACAGGGTTAAACAAGTCGCAGGCCTGAAGCTCATGTTAAACCGATCGGAGCGATTAGCGTAGATCGCGGACTTCCAAGAAATGAATGTCCAAATGAGCCAGTCGGAGCAGCCCAGAAAGGCCTTTGGCGAGCGGCAGACTGAATATACCAGGGGACCGGGTTGCGCGCTCACAGGCTGTGATTTTATTGTACCCGTCACACTCCGTGTGACGTCCGCACGATCCGCCTGAGGTATAGCCGGAGATACTGTGTTACCAACTCTAAACACGGAAACCGTAAGAAAGATTACGTAGCAATCACAGTGCCGTTTTCAGTCTGCCGCTCGACTAGCAACGCTGTGGGCCTCGATCGAACAGCCGCTTTGAAGTAGAATTCTCAGCGACTTGGTGGTCGTCCCCAAGAAAAGACGGGAAAAAAATATGGAAAATGGTGAATCGAAGTCAGATCCCACTACAAGAAAGGGACGCCGTTTTCGTATTGTTTTGGCTGGTCTGTTTCACGAGACCCACACGTTTCTCGATGGGTTGACTACATGGGAAGCATTCGACGTTCGGGAAAGCGAAAATCTCTTAAATGCAAAGGGTGACGCCTCTCCCCTTGGTGGCATCCTAGACTATGCCAATCGACATGATTGGACGGTCATTCCTGCGATCATGGCGACGGCCGTGCCAAGCGCGACCGTTCAAGATGACGTTTTGGAAAAGTATTGGCAACGTTGGATTGAACTTGCCAGTCAGCCTGTTGTGGCTGGAGTTGATGCTATTTTGCTAGTGCTGCATGGTGCCTTTGTATCGCAGAGCTACAAAGATGTTGAGGGCGAGCTGCTTAGACGTATACGCTCTATGCCCGGTGCTGAATCGTTACCAATTTTTGGCATATACGATCTACATGCAAATTTTTCACAAGCAATGGCAACGTTTTCGGATTGCTTGATTGCCTACCGCGAGAACCCACATTGGGACGCTCGTGACTCAGCGATCCGAGCTGCTTCGCTTCTGCAACGATCGCTTAACGAAGGCATACGGCCACGCCAGTATTTTGCGCAAGCGCCGATCATTTGGCCACCCACCGGAACAGCTTCTGCCTCCGAACCCATGCTTGGACTTTTGCAATTAGCCAGGCAACTCGAACAAAACAATCCAGAGTTTTGGGCGGTGAACGTCAATGCAGGGTTCGCGTTCGCGGATTCACCTGACACCGGCGTGAGCTTTTCCATCGTTACGATTGGTGATGAGTTGAATGCGCGTGCAGCGCTGCGGCGTCTAGTCGAGCTAGCGATCATGGATGCAGAAAAAGGCAACGTGCTTGAATCTCCGCTTGATGATGTTCTCAGCGAACTGCGGAATCTTGCGGATCAAGGCAAACTATCGGGACTGACTGTAATTGCAGAGCCGTCGGACAATATTGGCGCCGGTGCTCCAGGAGACGGAACAGGCTTGCTGCGCGGGTTGCTAAAGTACGCTATTGATAACGCCGCGGTTTGCCTTGCAGATCCGACTGCAGTCCAACAATTAGCGGACAAGCCCATTGGTGGTACATTCGATTTGAGCCTCGGAGGTCGCGCCAACAAACTTAGCTACGGACCAATAGCGCTCGAGTGCAAACTGCTCCGTCTCTGCGACGGAAGTTTTGAACTGGAAGACAAACAGAGTCATCTTGCAAGCTTGTGTGGCGATCGGTTTGACATGGGAAAGTGCGCGGTTGTTCAGTATGCTGGAGTTACTATTCTCTTAACCAGCCGACGCACACCACCGATGGACTTAGGCCAATGGCGACATGTTGGAATCGATCCAGAAAATCTTTCCGTTATCGGTGTAAAGGCTGCGGTTGCTCATCGAAAAGCATACGACCCTATCGCAACTCGACATGCGAGAATCGAGACCATCGGTCCATGCCAATCCCGTTTAGCGGCGTTCAACTATCAACATGTTCGACGACCTATTTATCCGCTTGACCCGTTGAACCTCAATGGGTCATTGCATAAGTAACAATGTTGATGCCAAACGGGTACGAGCATTTTTGTGAGTACGTTTGAAAGTACTCGATTTCTTCTCCCTCCCTTTCCCATCCATCAGCAACGTCGTTGTTGTGGCAAAAGAGAGCGGCCAAACGTTGCTGATCGTCGAAGTAGCCCCAGAAGTGCGGTGAAGTGTCACCGTTTTCAAAGGGGCCATGCCAATTTTCGTAAGTCATTCCAACTCGCCATGCTCGAATACTTGGTACTTGAGGTAGTTTTGCCAAGTCGTATACCATATGGAAAATCTCATGGCTTAAGCTTAGCTCAACTGGCTCACGATTTGGAAGCACTTGCCTCATAACTTCCCGGATGTGTTTCCATTCGGCTGCGGCCCAAAAATCGTCAGCCATGAGAAATCCGCCGCGAAGCAAATAATCGCGAAGAGCTTTCTGTTCTTCCGAATCAAGCTCCATCGAACCCATATTGGTCATGAAGATGAAAGGGAAATCGAATAACTCAGGTTCCGTCAACCTCAAGGTTCGCCCGTTCGGATCCACTTTCATTGACGTCAACTGCCGAAGCCTAATCGAGAAATTCCAATCACAATCGGGATAATCATTTTTCCATCCACCGAAGCTACCACCTCGTCCGCCTGCGGAACGGTATTCAATGCGAACAAAGGTGAAGACATCCTTGCTGAACGCGGGTTCGTTCACCCATTCTTGATAGTCGGATCGCACGGATTGCGGTTCGCCGCGACCGCCACCAAACCCCATTCCACCGTTTCTGCCCCTGGGCCTCGATGAATCTCTATCGCGTCCCGCTTGGGGCACTTGCAGTGATTCCCCAGGGATGTCGATCGATCTGTCGCGTGGCGGTTGAATGGCAATCGCCAATACGCAAGGGAACGACGTGATCGCAAGAGCGGCCCAAAATCGTGGATTCATCACTCATTCACTCGCTATCCAAAGAAAAAAAGTCGCACGCCAACGACTTGCAGAACGGAGTATAAACGCAATCCACGCCCATCGCTATCGCTCTGAGAGGCTGTGATTTTTTTGAATCCAAAGAAAGTACCCGTCACACTCCGTCTGACGTTGCCTCAAAAACCAAAGGTTTTTGAACTGCGGACGTCACACGGAGTGTGACGGGTACTATAAAATCGCAGCCAGTGAGCATGCCATCCGGCAACAAAAAAAGGCATGCCTAAGAGCATGCCTTTTTAATGATTCAGACATCGATGCGCCAACTACCCACGCCAAACGCAGGCAGGCAGCCTATCGACTACTTAAGTTCGACAGTAGCACCGGCTTCGGTGAGTTCTGCTTTGACCTTTTCTGCGTCTTCTTTCGAAACGCCTTCTTTGATCTTGGCAGGAACTGCTTCAACCAGCTTCTTGGAGTCCATCAATGATAGACCAGTCAAGTTCTTTACGACCTTGACTACGTCCAGCTTCTTCTCACCAAATGATGTCATAACGACATCAAACTCGGTTTGAACGGCAGCGGCAGCTGGTGCTGCATCGGTTGGAGCTGCCATCATGACAGCGCCGCCCGCAGCAGCTTCGATGCCGTGGACTTCCTTCAAATAGTCACTCAATTCCTTGGCTTGCTTGAGCGTCAGGCCGACGATCTTCTCGCCCAAGGTCTTGATTTCTTCCGCGAAAGCGGTTGCTGACTCGGACATAAT
>JAYTVL010000050.1:0-8397 GCA_043744075.1 Pirellula sp.
TCGAAAAAAAACGCTACATTAAAGGCGGACACACATCCATGCAGCGAATCCTCGATCGCGCAAAAAAGGCAAAACAAAGATGTTGAAAGCAGTGGGCTGCTAGCCTGTGAAATTTAGTCAAGGATTCTCAGGCTGGAAGCCTAAGCTACATTCTGCGCTCGCCTAAGGTCCAATCCGCTAAAACGACTCCTCAGTAATTTTTTCAAAAATCCGAGTGTCAGGTCTTGAGGCAGTTAAGTTGGCCGCGCTCAAGTGCACTAGCACAATGGTTCGTTGCTTTTTCTGCTTAGCGATCGGTGTGATTGAAAGTTCACCTAGCGGCTTGTCCGTCCAGCCAATGGCGATGTATTCCCCTCTCCCAAGCGGATACTTCTTGGTCAAGTCCTCGAGCATTGGGCCAAGGTACAGTTCATCTTGTAGATCCTGATTGGTCCACATCGTTCCATCTTCAGCTCTCATGAATGTCGGGCGCCCAAGAATTGGATTGCGGTCCCACTCTTCCCGCCAACGATTGTCCATTTCTCGGATTTCTAGTTCGCATCGTTTGGAAGCTCCATCTTCGGTTGTACCCAACCAACCACTTACAAGCATGCCCTGCGAATCAACACCAACAATTCCAACGTCGTTCATCGAAAATCCGATCGCGTTCTTGATTTCGACAGCTGTCATGTCCGCGTCGAATTCGGCAGATAGCTTGTCCGTTAAATTCACCATCTCCTCGGCTTGAAACAAGCCCGTTGTATTGGAAAGCACGGGGACGCTCTGCATCCCAGCACCGGAGTTATCTGCATACCAGTAATTGATCTTTCCGATATTGCTTCTGGACCTTTTGCTTCCGGACGTCGACGCAAACGGGAGAACGACTCCTGTATCTTGTTCGTAAACCGCTCGATAGTTTGTGGAGAGCGATGTGTACAGCGCAGTGTAACTTGAGAATAGTCCTCGCGAATATCCGTTGTGTACTTCTAGGAAACCGTAGCATGTCTGACTTCTCGAAAAGCCAACGTCGAGCTGGACGCTCCTCGCAACGAAAAACGCACCAGCCAATGCAATGAACGGAGCTGCGGCCCAGGCCAACTCAACACGACCAAATAAACGAAAGAACAACCAATTCAAAGGAACTAAGACGATCAGATACCCCAGCAATAACTTGATGATAAGGTTGATTTTGGGGACAGTGATTCCTGACGATTCTTGTAGACACTGTCTGGCGTTGATCAGGACTGTTGACTGAGGATTCCAAGCCCCGACACTTGTTCGTTTCAATTTCTGCAGTTCGGTTGAAGCATCAACATAGGTCGATTCTTCAGTTTTTTTCCTGCGTGACGGGGGGATCGAACGCATGGTCGAATCGTCTAGGTCTCTTGCCCAAATTCGCAATCGAGTTGAATGCAAGGGATTTTGCTCGGTGCCCTCATATTCGTTTGCGAATCTCGTATCGGCTTCGAGACCAGACGATGGTGCGCGGTGAGGTTTGCGAAGGATCGTGTTATGTATAAATGAACTGTACGATTGCCATCGAAGAAAAGCATTGTCGGTCATGGGGAAAGTCGTCATTACCACTCGGCCTTGACCGACCAACCTTTCTGCCACAAGCCCTTCGAGCGACATGTTTTCGTTATTTGGCCCAAGGTAATTTACCCACTGAGCACCGCTCGCTAGTTCGCCGGCCAATTTTGGAATCGGCTTGGCCGGGGCGAGTGGGAATTTTTCGCCCAATATCTGCTTGATAGACCAAGTATCATTCAATGCGACTATTTCTTGCTCAGAAACAACCGAATTCGTCGTTCGAACGAGTGGCGAATACTCTTTCATGATACTTGTTTCGATTCCGCCGATCGCCTCGGGACCGTTCAAAACGATCGTACCTCCAAAATGCAGCCAGTCCAGCAACGCCTGCTGTTGGTCTGAGGTCATGATCGAAACAGAAGAGTCATTGATCACGAAATGCGAAATCGAAGTCATTGCGTAGAGCCGGTTGGGGAACTGTGTCGCAATTTCATCTTCGTTCAAATCTATTATGCGGTGAGGAGAGATTCGCTCGTCCGTCATCCTTTGCTTCGATGGCCAAATGATGCAATCGAGACCACGCCAAAAGATGTACCTCGATGGGTCGCGGCTTAGCGAAACCAAATTGTATTGGTAGCCTGCCAATACGCTGCAAAGAAATTCGTTCTCTTGAACGGGAGCTCCTATTCCTCGTTGAGAATACAGAATATTGAGTGCAGACGGGGTCTTTGTCATTTCAGCCCCAGTTGCAACAACCTCCGGTTGAAAGAATTTAAGTTGCACATTTTTCTCTTGCCCCTCCGTCAACGAAACGTTTCGAGTGAACTCAACAGGAGCTTGGCTTGGAGCAAATGCAACCTTCACCTTTTCGCGATTGATGACGGACAGGGTCGCGGTCAATGATTCGTCTGAATAATTGGCCTTGAGTTTTTGGTTCGCCTGATACCAGTGTTGTGGTTTTAGAATACTACCTGGAAGTTCCACGGAAAAAGGTATGGCTTTGAGTTCGCTCACTACGAGTCTTTCTTTTTTCGCTTTCGCGAGCTTCTCTTCTTCCGTTAGTTTCGGGTCCTTGGGCCTTGTACATCCCCTGCAACCAACGAGCTGGACTAGTAGGAAACAGAGCAAAATCAACTTTAATGAACTTCGCATCTAACCACCTGTGTTGTGCGGGCTTTAGTTTCCAAACATGCATCCGCCACTAGCGCATTGGCTTCTTCCGCAAGTTCCCGGCTCAACGCCATTGTTGCTCGCACCGCTGTTGACTTTGGGTGATCCAATCACGCTCAGCAATTTCGAGAGCCTTTTGGAGCCACATTCCGGGCAATCGGGTTTGGTATTTATATTCAGAACAAGGATTTCCGATTGTTTCGAACAGTCTTTGCATTCGTATTCGTACAGTGGCATTCCATTCCTCGATCTTGAAATTTCGGTTATGTTCAATAGGGCAATTCGTACCGCGTGACACGTGTTAGGCGAGCGGCAGAATGAAATCTACCGTAGGATGGGACCATCTGTCCCGTCCGTCTACATCGTTCGGGACAATGGTCCCAAATTACGACCGGTATGTTCCAACCTGCCGCTCGCCTTAGAGCAATATAACCAGCAAAGGTCGTTCGTGTCGAGCAATCATCGCCGGCATCATTTAGGCTCTCGTTTGGAAAAGACAAAGTCCTGCATAGAGCGCTCCAACCCCAAGAACCACATTTAGCATACACTCTAAGAGCGCGATTCCGATTCGTCCGCGTTGCAGTTGCTCGACTACTTCCAAAGAAAACGCGGAAAAAGTCGTGAAACCGCCGCAAAACCCAACACCAAACAAAAGGTATACCATTTGTGATCGATGGCTGACTGTGCCTGCAACGCATCCGAGGATCAGTGAACCGAGTACGTTGATCAAAGTCGTGGCAATAGGTAGAGGAAAGGCAGTTGTAATCTGGCCCAGCCCATAGCCAATGCCGTACCGCAGGTTGCTGCCAATTGCTCCGCCCACTCCTACTAAGAAGACGGGATGAGAAAGGAAAGTTGAAGCCCAGTTCATGATTGGTTTTTTGGCTGTGAGTGAGTCAGTAGTTTGAATCGAATTCACAATCATAGCCTGACGAAACACTAAATCCTATCGAAAGCCCGTCGAGCTTCCGCCTAGAATTTCGCGGAGGATCGTGTTAGGCTCTGTTTCTAAACGTAGCATAGGCATCTTGCCTGTGAGGTTAACGCTGGAATCTCAGGCTGGAAGCCTAAGCTACGTTTATTGCTGGATGGCTTTAGAAATAAGGACAGCCCGTAAGCTAGCGGGAGTCGGAGGATACTTCGATAAATCGGGGTAACGCTCTTTTATTAGAATAGATGGTCAATACCCCGGGCCTAAAGCTGGGGACATGCCAGAATGCCGTTCAAACAAAACGATTTTAGAATCCCATGGAACACAAAATTGACATTAAATCGATAGGCTTGCCGCAAGCGGATGCGATGGCGCATGCGATAAGCACTTGTGTTCATTGTGGCTTTTGTTTACCTGCCTGCCCAACTTACCAAGTTCTCGGAGAGGAAATGGATTCGCCTCGCGGTCGAATCATTTTAATGCGAGGCGTGCTAGAAAAAAGTTTGCCCATGGATGCTGCGACTCCTTATTTGGATCGATGCCTGGGTTGCCTAGGTTGCGTCACTGCCTGTCCATCAGGTGTCCCGTATGGTGAATTGATATCGAGTTTTCGAGCTTACTCCGAAGACAAACGCCGTCGTACCATAGTCAACCGAATAGCAAGGCAAATGGCCAGCCAAACGTTGCCATTTCCAACACGGTTCCGTTGGGCCGCTGCGCTTGGAAAGCTTGCCAAGCCTTTGGCAGCCATCTTCCCAACGCCGCTTCGAGCCATGCTCGGTCTCATTCCGCGTCAGCTCGCTCATTCCGTTGTTATTCCCGAATTCACCCCAGCAAAACGATTACGGCGAGGAAAAGTGGGACTGTTAGCTGGTTGTGTTCAACAAGTTATTGCACCGGAGATCAACGCAGCAACGATTCGAGTGCTTGTAGAAAATGGATTCGATGTCGTAGTACCTAAGGGCCAAGGTTGTTGCGGAGCTTTGAGCATGCACACGGGAGATGCCAAAACTGCTCGTACATTGGCTGAAGTCAACCTAGACCTTTTCCCGCCGGACTTAGACGCGATCATTACCAACTCAGCCGGTTGCGGAAGTGGGATGAAGGAATACTCGCTTCTATTTCGTGGGCATCCGCTAGAGGAAAAAGCCACGCACTTCGCAACTCGCGTCCAGGATATAAGTCAGTTCTTGAACTGCATTGATCTCGTCCCATTGAAACCACTTGAGAAGCCGATGCGAGTTGCGTATCACGACGCTTGTCATTTGGCCCATGCCCAGGGCATTACGTCGGCACCAAGGAGAATCCTAAGTCAAATTCCTGGACTTGAACTTTGCGAAGTTCCTGACGGAGAAATCTGCTGCGGGTCGGCAGGCACCTACAATATCGAGCAACCAAAGATTGCAAACACCCTTGGAATGACCAAAGCAAAAAACATCGAAAGCATGAATGTAGATGCGGTGGTAATGGGAAATATTGGCTGCATGGTCCAAATTCAAACGCATTTGGCCAAATTGCAGCCTAAGGGCGCAACCATTCCCGTTTTGCATACAATCCAGTTGCTCGATCGAGCTTATGGCACCGGAACCACCGGAATCATTTGAGGCAAAACGTACGCTTGAGTTGCTACGACGAAACCGACTAAGATCGCAAGCACGATACTATGAAGGAAAACGTATCGCAGGATCGTTCCTTCCTGACCATGTTGTCCCGTTGCAACTCCCGCCACAACGATCGATTGCGCGTCAATCATCTTGCCCATCACGCCACCCGAACTATTAGCCGCAGCGGCTAGAATAGGCGAAAACCCAAGCCGTTCGGCGGTTATTTGCTGCAAGTTTCCGAATAGTACGTTAGATGAAGTGTCGCTGCCGGTGAGTGCAACTCCGAGCCAACCGAGCAAGGGCGAGAAAAACGGAAAAAGAAATCCTGTACTTGCAAAGGCTATCCCCATCGTCGCGTCCAGGCCGCTATATCGAGTTGTGTAACCTATCGCCAACATGACAGCGATCGTAACTAGTGAAATCGAAGTACGATGCATCGTTCCAATAAATAGAATTCCTAACTTTGACGGAGTGAGCCCAAGCAGAAGTCCCGAAACAATCGCAGCAAACAACAATGCGGTTCCTGTCGCTGACAACCAATTCAATTTGAATACAGCTTTTTCAGGAGTTGGGACAGCGACGACCGGCTGATCTCTGACGACTTTGAGGTGTAAGCCCGGAACTTCAAATTCCAGCGTTGAAAACTTGTTCATCGAATCCTTGGCCTGGGGTAGTCCCCAAACAAACACCATGAGCGACAGCACTAGCCATGGAATCCACGCGACACTTGCCTCGCGAAGCGAAGGTGCCGTTTCTGTGATCGCAGCTTGTTCGTCGGCGAACCGCCAAGTGGTTTTGGGCTGCCAAAATCGAAGCAAGCCGACCAATGCGGCGATCGAAACTATTGAGCTAATTACGTCGACCAACCATGGACCGTGATAGTTGCTCACGATGAATTGCATGATTCCAAAACTAAGGCCAGCGGCGAGGCAAGCGGGCCATACTTCTACCATGCCTCGCCAACCAGCCATCACCCAAATCAACCAGAAGGGAACGATAATGGAAAACAAAGGCAACTGTCTTCCAACCATCATGCTGAGGGATTCAAGTGGCAATTTGGTGACATCAGCCAAAGCGATAAGAGGCGTTCCGAGCGCTCCGAACGCGACAGGGGCAGTGTTGCCAATAAGCGCTAGTCCGGCGGCTGGGAGTGGTTTGAATCCCAGCCCAATCAGCATGGCAGCTGAAATGGCGACTGGAGTGCCGAATCCAGCTGCCCCCTCGATGAATGCTCCAAAGCTGAAAGCGATCAAAAGCACTTGTATACGTCGATCGTCTGCTAATGCCGCGATCGATCGCTTCAAAACATCGAATTTGCCAGTTGCGACAGAAATGTCATACGTGAAAATTGCCGTCAAAACAATCCATCCGATGGGAAAGAGCCCATAAGCAGCGCCATTTACCGCAGTGATGAGAGCAAGCGAAGTCGGCATCTTAAAGATCACAATTGCAATGAGCAGAGAAACGACGAGGCCCGCGATCGCTGCGTAATGCGCTCTGACATGGAAACCAGCCAAGAGGCCTAAAAGCACGAAGATCGGCAAAGCCGCAACGAAAGCAGACAAATAGATGCTGCCGCACGGATCGTACTGCTGAGTCCAATGGTTCATTTTTTTGATCGTTTGTGTGCGAAGTAAACAGAAACACACATGAAGAATAATACGGCGTGAGCATAGTGGCAAGGACGCGAATTCGCCCCGAATGGGGCAGCGACGTAGCATAGGCATCTTGCGTCTTGCCTGTGAAGGATAACGCGGGAATCTCAGGCTGGAAGCCTAAGCTACGTTAATTCTTTGCGTTCCGCCACGCGGAACGCTACAATCCGGATTATGGAATCTGCAGATCTAGGCTTTGCAAAAAGCTGATACTCGACGGAGCGAATTCTATTTCACTCAATTTTCAAGGGAAACATAATTGACTACCGAGATCGCCTCATCAAGTTCAAATGCTGTCGGTCCGAGCAAATCGCCTGTCAACCCCGTTCCGTTTCAATTTGCGGAGATTCGAAAACATTTGAGTGTACCGCTCCTTTGTGATGCGCTTGACGGCTCTGGTTACGGTTCTCAATCGCCGCGATTGCCGATTGGTCCAGTAACAATACAGTCGGGCTTGCTCTTCGGTATCGCAAAGACAATGCTCTGGGCAGACATGGCTCACATCGATCCCGAACCCTACAAACTTGAGCTTGCTGCAATCGATTCATGCGAGCCGAATGACGTCATCGTTTGTGCGGCGGGCGGCTCAATGCGTTCTGGGATTTGGGGGGAGTTGCTTTCGATCGTTGCACAACATCGAGGATGTGCAGGAGCCATTGTGGACGGAGCAGTACGCGATGTAGCGAAGATGACGGAATTAGAATTCTGCGTGTATGCACGCGGTAAATGCCCGTACGACAGCAAAAATAGGCAACGCGTTATCGACTTTGACGTAACGATCGAATTGGATGGTGTCCAAGTTCATCCTGGAGATATCATTGCCGCGGACGTTGACGGCATCGTTGTTATTCCCAAGGCGATTGCAAAAAGCGTGATCGAAGCTGCTTGGGATAAAGTTCGTGCGGAAAACAAAGTACGCGATGCCGTTAGCGCTGGTGTTTCCGGCACTGAAGCGTTTCAACGATATAGGGTTCTTTAGTTATGACTTACAGCAAATCTTTGCGAACTCCAAGTGGATTGCTCGTCGCGCTAGTGATTGTTCATTGTTGTGCATGTTCGGGAGACGGTCGGCTGCCTGTTTTTCCAGTTTCGGGACAGGTCATGTATCAAGGCAAGCCGACTCCTGACGCGCTCATTATTTTTCATCCTGAGAACGATCCGGATAATGCCGCGCCGAGGCCGCTCACGCGAGTAAAGCCCGACGGTAGTTTTACGCTTACAACTTACGAAACAAATGACGGCGCTCCAGCTGGAAAATACAAAGTGACAATAACATGGGTCAAGGATTCCGATAACGGAAATACAGCAAAAGAAGATATCCGTCCAGCAAAGCATCTGGTTCCCGAACGTTATTCGAAAGTAGAAACATCGGGACTAGAAGTCGAGATCAAGAAAGAGCCTAACCAATTGGCAGCTTTCCATTTGGAAGCCAAATGAAAATTCGCTAGCATCGTCCTAAAAATAGCTGCCGGAACCTGTAGTGGATCTTGTTAAAGATCCCGTAGTTAAAGGATCTTTAACAAGATCC
>JAYTVL010000051.1:0-8396 GCA_043744075.1 Pirellula sp.
GTCCCGTATGCGACGCAAATCGCAGGGACTCGTCGCCTCGTCCACTACTATCAAACCCTAAATCTTAGCTGTCACAATGCACTAGCGCTGCTGCTCAAGGTTTGAGGTCGCCAATCCCACATTTTCCCCATGCTAAAGGTACTGTTGGTGCCCAAGTTCGGTTAATTGCTTGACTGCTTCGCGAACTCTTTCTTCTTCAGACTTTGGGGCAACCAATGTTGCATCCGGAGTATGGACTATGATGGTATCGGACATTCCGATCGTCACAATCAAGTGATCCGGTTCAGACCGGATGATATTGTTGGTGGAATCGATCGACAAAAACGGACCCTCTACCGCATTTCCTCTTTCGTCCGGTGCAATCAGTCTTGCTATCGCTTGCCAGCTTCCTACATCGTCCCAAGAAAAAGGGGCTTCGATGACAACAACGTTTTCGTGCCGCTCCATCACTGCGAAGTCGATCGACTTGCCTTGGATCTTTTCGAAATGCTCTGCAAAGTTCTTCTGGAAATTGGCGGTTCCGATGTCACGGGCAATGTTTTCGACATGAGCATGCATTTGCGGCTCAAACTTTGCCAATGCCTGCAGAATGGTGCTGGCTTTCCAAAGGAAGATTCCGCTATTCCAGTAAAAGGTCCCTTGATTGACATATTCCTCAGCAGTTTTTCGATCTGGTTTTTCCCGAAATCGATCTACTTTAAAAGTCGATGTTCCTGCCTCTCCGACAATTGCTTCACCCCGCTGAATGTAGCCAAACGATTCAGCCGGATAGTTTGGACGAATCCCGAATGTGACAATTCGAGTCGGGTCACTTTCCACTAACTTTGCGGCAGCCCGAACGGCCCGATGAAATTCCGACCGAGGTTCAATAACGTGATCTGATGGCATAACAACCATGATTCCATCTTTGTCTGCTGCTGCAACCAACGATGCGGCAACGCCGATACAAGGTGCCGTGTCTCGCTTGAATGGCTCACCGATGATGTGTTCGAGAGGCAAATTAGGAAGCTGCATGGCAACGGCTTCCGCCAATTGTTGATTAGTCGCGACCAAAACGTGCTCGCTGGAAACCAAGCCCTGAAGCCGATCAAATGTGGTTTGCAACATGGTTCGTTGCCCACCCATCTTAAGTAGTTGCTTTGGTTTGATCTGACGACTAGCGGGCCAAAAACGGGTTCCCGAACCACCGGCCATGATGACTGCATGAAGCATGAATTTCCTCTTTAGTGCTTACCGCCCGACCTAGCGGACTGTTGATTTGATTAGCCGGAACGCGCTAGCGTCCGGTTCTTTGCCTTAAACCGTGGGCTAGCGCCCTACGGCTGATATTGCTTGACAATTTCGTATCGAATCAACAGCCCGCTAGGTAAAATACGTGTCGACCAATACATTAGAAGGACTTTGAATTTTCATCCTTACTTCTTCGGCGTCTAGAGCCCATCGTGGATTAATCTCCACTTTCACGCTAGGGCTTACTGACACACCCGATTTCTCAAGCCAACGTTTATGTTGCGCTATGACCGCGTCGCGGCAAGTAGTTGGAGTGTCAGTTACGCCCCCTTCGGCGTTCTTCAAGGGCGCAAAAACGTCTGCTGCGTCCCCCTCAACCACCATCGTTCGGTCAGCTAAGGGAAGTAGATCGAAGACAAATCGCTCAAACTTAATTGCATTTGGACTCGAAGGTTTTTCAACAACACCATTTTCATTGAAAAACGGTACCGTTTTCAGTGCCCGATGGAATGGCATTCCGTTGGCGTTTTTTGCAGAAACATCTAGAAATCCTAAATCAATTGCATGTACCGCAATGTTTCCTGCCCAAAGAGTCAACGTTTCGTCGCTATTGGTACGATTTGCCGCATCTTCGGGCAGATCGCTGTATTCAATAATATGCGTTCGGCCATCGATCGATACAACGTTTCCCACTTTTTCATTTCCGAATCGTTTCTTCACTACCTGAGTCGTCATTTGCGAGTTGGAAAGCAGGTGGTAACCAATCAACAATGGATCGCATGCTCGAACCATCGGATTGTCGACTTGTGCATAGAAGAAATGCTCAATACCGCGATCAGATGCCGACTTTAAGATGCCTTGCCGACTAAGAGCAGAAACGATTCCGCCATGGCCGTCGGGACTAAGGGCAATGCTGGAAGCTGATTCCAAAAAAACCCTCCCCGTAGAGGAATCGATCGCTGGCATCGTACCCTGGCAAAAAACCACTAGATCTTGTTCCTTTAGCCCCATCAAATTGTGTTTTGCAAAGTATTCCTTTGTTTGCAAATCCGTAGCTGGGCTCGTCATAATGTACAAAGGAATCGGTGTCGAGTAGCGTCGCATGGTTCCGCGAAGGGAGTCCGTATGCATTGCAAAAAGGCTTCGATTGGATACCGGCCCGATTTTGTACATGCCTTTCGGTTGATCGAAACCCAGCCGCGTTCCTTGACCTCCTGCGACCAAGATCATTCCGATTTTTCCATCCCGAATCGCCTGCTCTCCGCACTCTCTGGCTTCATCAGTTGAGTATTTCGGGTTCGGATCGTGCAGTCGAATAGCGGCTGGAGGCCCAGCTCTGCTAGAAAGTTCTTGCCAGTCTATTATTACCTCTGCACCTGCAAAGAGATCTGCAAGTTCTTGAAAATCAATCGACTGGATTTGGCTCGACAACCGAATACGCTCATCCGCGCTGAGCTCATTCCAAAACTTCAGCAGATGAGCTTGTCCGAAATCATGCACACAAAACAACGCGACTTTCAATGCATCTTGCATCGTATAGTTTCCGTACTCAGTGCGTAATTATTTCTTGACGTCCAGGAGTTCCAGTTCGAAAACAAGTACTTCGTTTGGCCCGATTCCTGCTTGAGGTTGGCCTTGCTCGCCGTAGCCCAAGTTCGGCGGCAAAGTCAATATCCATTTGTCTCCAACCTTCATTCTTTGCAGAGCTTCTGTCCAACCTGGAACGACACCGCTCACCTGAAACGTGGCGGGTTGATTTCTTTTTATCGAAGAGTCAAAAACCGTGCCCTCTGTCAATTTGCCTTCATAGTGACAAACGACCGAGTCTGTAATGGTAGGGGTTTTGCCAGTCCCTGCCTTAAGTGACTGGTATTGCAAACCGGTCCTAGTTGTTTGAACTCCGTCTTTCTTTTTGTTTGCTTCGAGATAGGCGTTTGATTTTTCTAAGTTCTTCTTGGCCGTTTCAATCATCTTCGCCTGCATTCGCTGCTGAAGTGATTTCATTGCTTCTTGAAACTGAGGCTGAGAGAGCTTTGGCTCCTTTTTGGCTAAAGCGTCCAACAAACCCATCAAAAACTCTTTGCTGTCGAAATCCTTATCGTTGAATCCTTCTTGAGCCAAACTACCGCCGATATTGAAGCCGATGGCATAACTTGACGGATCTTTGAGAGGAGCACTTGCTTGGAGAGGTACTGGCGCGGCACCACCTACCTTTTCCTGTGCGTACGAGCGCATCCATCCAAAACCTAGAACCATAGAAAAGGCGACCGTAGCTCTAAACAACATGAGTAAAATTATCCTTCAAATCGATGGCAAACCAAACCAGCGTAGGGAAAAAAACGGTTACAATTCCGAAGCACTCAGACTACCCAACATTTTGGCTTGTTTACAGAGCAGATACGGACGAAATCCGGCCCAAAAGCGATTTATTTATGCGGTGCGACGTCGCGGCGTCCAAAATTGCTCGCGATAACGTAGGAGAATCGTTGGTAGGGCTTGATTCTCCCTTTTTTTGGCCCGGACGAATTCTATGCGTGCGTATGTTCAACAGGTAAATCAGGACTCCTCGTTTTACCTTGCTTCGATACAAGCATCGCACTGGTTTTGGGAGCGGGGCTACGAAGTAATTCCGTTTCGCTTTGCTGATATCCAGGCCGGGCTGCTCGATCCATGGCTCCTCCACCGTCCCGATGAAATGGTCGTTCGGGCTGGCGTAGAGGCCATACGACTTTTGCTGGTTCGCGCAGGTCGACCCTCTCCCCCGGTTTTTGACTTACCGCATTCGCTGTCCCAGTGGATATCAAGATTCACATGGGAAACAACGATGGGTGAAGTTCGAAACCAGGTCGATTCCGAAGTTTCCTTCAACCCTTTTCACATCAAGCCGTTGCTCCACCACAAACTGTTCAAAGGCACTGTGGTATACGGGCTACGCGATTTGATCGCATCCGCTGCCGTTCCGAATGAAACGCCCGTTTTGGCTCAGCAGCGTATTGAGTTTATTTCTGAGTGGCGAGTCTCGATACTTCGGAACAAGATTCTAAACGTGGCCAACTACAAGGGTGATCCCTTGCGATTCCCCGACATCGCAACAGTGCAATGTGCGATCGAGGAGTTTGTAGAACGTCCTATTGCATTTGGAATGGACTGGGGAATAACGGCTTCTGGACAAACTTTGCTGGTTGAGGTCAATGACGGTTATGCTCTTGGCAACTACGGACTAGGAGGGATGCCATATACTGCGATGATCGAAGCCCGATGGCGAGAGCTAATGGGATTGCCCGATAACGGTGTTGGAGACTGCTTTAGCATTTAGAGCGTGGCTCTCGTTGGATTCCAGGCTTTCATCTCATAAGAATTCGATTATGGTTTCGCAAGCATTATTCGCTTCCCTACCTATGACATCTGGCGACGGGCATGCGACGGTCTATTGAAAAAGTTAAAATGAGAATTGGAAAATGCAAAATGTAAGGGATGGATGTGGTGTTGACGTGTACTTACTTAACAACGCTACACTCTGGAGTAATGGTTTCGGATCGAAGAGGTGAAGATCTGGAAGAGCGAATGACTCCTTTGCTCGATGAAGTTCAACAAATCTGCAACATCGTCGGAAAATCAATTGTCACAACCAAAGGCGATCAACAAAACCCAATCAACAGTAGTCTTGCTTTCACTGCTAAAATTTGCATTTTCCAATTCTCATTTTAACTTTTTCAATTCCTCGTCATAGAAAGGCCTCGGCTTGCAAGCAACTTCCCGCGATGTTAGCGAGCGGCGTCGAGTCATGAACAGTTACCTGGCAGCTTTCGGAGAAGGTGCAAAACTCTCATCGACGACGTTTCGAAAACGACGACGCAAACCTGCCAAACACTGCCTTCGGTACGTGCCTGGCACCTATTGACTTGCTTTCTGAATTGGAAAAGCAAAGGTTTTCCAGAGAAAAACACAAAGCTTTCCGAAATGGCCGACAGTCGGACCCATTGCTAAACAATCAGGCACCTATCGATGACCGCCTACAAGCCATCATTGATCGGTGGCCAACCATATTGGAAGTCGAGCGAAACCGCATCGCCAAAATCGTTGGAGGTCGTAACAAGTGAACCTCCGTGGAATGGTCGCCGAATTGGAGTGTTTTAAGACGTCGATTGGACTGTGCTTGGTCCTCTTGCACCAGCCGTGGTCATGGTTTGGACTAGAAATCAGATTCTCGCAGATGGCTCATTGATGCGGTTATCGAAGCGAATCGAAAACGTCAAATTCACTGACGAAAAGCCGTTTTCCTTCCTGTCGTCCAGCCATTGGTATGATTTCAAAAAGCGTCGTGATCTGACGTTTAGTTACCTTGAACGGGATTATTGATACGACCATGACCCTGGTTTTAACTTCTACGAGTTCAATCCCTAATTCGAATCGCTCCGACGGAGTTAGTTGGTTGTTCTGTTCTTCTAGGCTGAGATAGAATTCCAAAAGGCCGACAGTGCGAAATGCATAAACGTCTGGGAATCGATCATCGTCAGTGTATTTGAACCCAAGACTTAGTTTCGAAGATGCAAGTTCTTCGGCAATCTGCAATTTTGTTGGCCTAATCGGTTTCGGACTGTTTGCAGCTTGAATTTTAGACATTACCGTCGAAAGTTTATCCGTTAGCACTTTTCTTTCACCTTCCCACTTCTTGAATTTCTTTTTAAAGGATTCCACCCCAGAGGAAGCAACTTTAAGGTAATAAAGATCTGCAAGGCTGAGCTTCTCGATAGAAATCGTCACAGCACTGCCGTCCGACTTGTTGAGCGTTGCTGTCACTTCGTCCGATCGAACGAGCAAAGCGTTGGTTTTGTATTTCAAGTCGTTCGTAGACCATTTCCGCTCTTTGAAAGATGGTGCGGTTGGCTCCTCATCCTCGATTGCTTGAACCATTGCCTCAAGTTCAGAGCGTTTTGCTTCATTGTCGTTTCGAGATTCGGTTGTCTTGTTCCATGCAGTTAACTCCTGTGCGTACTTTGTAACCCGTTCTGAATAGGCAATGTCTAATTCCAATTTCGCTTGCAGCTCATCCGGAGACAATACTTGACTACCGTCAGCGCTCTTTGGAACTGGCCGCTTGTCTACATTTTGTTTTTCCTTCAACTCATACGTCGCGTTTTTCGCGGTTGACACGGCAAGCGAGTTACCGCCAAAGCAACTTTTGACCAATCCGATGAACATCCATAAGCCAAAAAAAACTAGAGCTACGCTGAATCCTGTGGTAACACATCCTTCGACTTGTTCTTCTGCCATTATTGAACCAACTTAGACCTGTCGGAAAAATGCACCTTCGGTAGGTGCCAGGTGCACCTATCTTCTTCCTGCATGCTGCGTGAGACTCGACACTTGAAGGCTCACACACGCGAACACTCGTAGCCTCGTCGCATCTTAATCGCCTTGCGTCTCAAACGCCTTGATTACCAATTGCAAAGCACTGATTGCCCCATCTTTGTCGTCCGCCCCATTGGCTGCTACCTGGTACTTGGACTTCACAAAATCAGTGGCGGTCTTTAGTTTCTCAAGAACAACAGGATTCTGAACCTCTTTGAGACTTGCCAGATTACATAACGTCGCTATAGACGCACAATCTGCAAACAACTCGGCAAGCTCTGGTAAGCCGCTGGCAAGTTTAAGAAGTACTGTTCGAATATCTGGAGTACCAATCCAAACGTTGATAAGCTTTTCGCCTTTTGGCATAGGAATGGCAAACGAAAGGCACAGTTGACCATGCGACCTGTCAATTACCACCCGACAATCTTTGATCAATGGCTCATTTCTTTCGCATGTCTGGGATGGACCATGTTCGATTACTGTGGCCCTCAGGTCATTATCGTCTTTTTTTCTAGTTTTCGTCATAGAGGCGGTTAGATTTCGTATTTTTTAAGCCAGTCCCAGCAATCGACACAAAGGGGTGCCTGGTATGTGCTTTGAAAGAACCATAATCCGTGCCTGACTAGTTTGGGTTATTCAGTTCGGTTGTGAACATCGAATCATCGATCTTTAGTTCGTTGATGAACGGCTTAATCGTGATCGTCGAGAAGGTTGTGAAAGCAGGCATTGCATGCGTTGCAGGCAATCGCGCCTTAGCTTCTGCCGGGAGTATCGCCGGATCAACGACCGTCTCGTTGTAGATCTTGCGAATCAGCCCATCGTCGTCGATCCACAACGTAACCTTCGTGTCGCCGAACTTGGCCTTCCCCTCGATCTTCCAACAATTGATTTCGTCAGTCTCCTCCTGGCCCTTGTCTACGGGGTTGAGCAAGTCGGTCGTTGTCGTGCCCCATCTCGATCCATCTTTTGCCACATGGAGCATCGGGATAATCGCCGTTGCGGCACCGCCAGAAATACCCGTTGCCCCTGCGAGCGGCATATCAAGTCTCTGATCCTTCTCTCGTTTCCCAGTGAGCGTCCACAGGGAATCAAATAATTGTCCCTTAGTAGTACCGTCACTCAAACGAGTCATCATGTTTACACAAAAACCTACTTAAGATCTTGCCACAAAACCACTTGCGGTGTACAAATCAGTTCGTTCAGACGAACTAGCGAAAAATCTCGAATTTTTGAGACCTTTTTGAACATTTCACGCATTATCTATGAACACAATGGTGCGGTCACTTGTCGCCGCACAAAACGAAACCTTATTTAAAGGGCGAACTGCGATGACCAACGGGACTGACATCAACAAGCGAGCGAACACCGATCCGGCGTTTCGCGATCAACTCAAAGCTGATCCTACCACACCGATTCCAGTTGAGCCCGCAGCGGAACTCGAAGAGGCCAAACTCAACGAAGTCGTCGGCGGCGTTTACAACCCTCAAAGGACGAAACCAGTTGAGGTTGCTATTGACGGTATCACGTGAGCGCCAACCTCGACAACGACCGATCAGGATAAAGCAAATTGGATCGAAGCGTACGTAGCACCTTCGGTAGGTGCCAGCGACGGTCTGACTTAGTTGCCATCGGTTTAGGTGCAACAACCTCAGCGTATCTTGATATGACTTTAGCATCGATTTGGTCAGTTTTAGCATCCAATCCGCTTTGAATTAGAAATCTTCTGACTCCAACGGATTCTAGGTACGAAAAATCGGGGTAGCCGTAACTGCTCGAACTTGCTCATCTGTCTTTACCACAAGCCAGGTGAGGAA
>JAYTVL010000052.1:0-32442 GCA_043744075.1 Pirellula sp.
GGAACAAGAAAGGCCCTCAGCACCGAAAAATAAAACCGCTTTCCAAAACCTTTACGCAGGCGGTAGTTATGAAAACATGAACGGTATTGGGGTTAAACAAGTCGCAGCTAGGGTGATGGCAGCGATGGTTCGACTTGCTTGGGGCTGGCGAGATAACCAATCATATCGCGAATTTGTTCATTGGTCATCGTTTGAAGCAAGCCGTCGGGCATCATCGAAACCTTCGATAACGATCGGTTTTCGATTTCCGACTTAGGCAGTACCAATCGTTCGTTCGCAGTTTGGATCGTCAACGCCTTGTCGCTTTCATCAACGACGAGGCCGGTAATCACTCTGCCAGCATCGGTCTGGATGAGTTCCATCTGAAAGTCCTTCGAAACCGATGCGCTGGGATCGACGAGGTTTTCCAGCATGTATTCAACGTTCGTGCGTTGGGCTCCCGTAATCTCAGGACCGATAGCGCCTCCCAAACCAAACATGCGGTGGCAATTGGCACAGTTCTTTTCGAAAAGGGTTCGCCCTGCACTCAAGTTTGCCTTTTTGACGGTTTCTGGCGTCAAGAGTTTTTTGTACTTCGTGATCAGTTTTGCTTTGTCATCGGAGGTTGTACGCATTTCACCCCATGTCTTGTTGATGCGTTCGCTCAGTTGTCGATCTCCTAAACTCTGTAATTGCCGAGCGGTAAAGGCGGAAACATCCTTGCGCGGGATTTGACTTGACTCCACGGCGTCGATCAAAATTGTACCCCATGTGACTCGCGATGAGAGCGTTTGCAATGCATCTTGACGCGCGTCATTATCGAACGACATGTACTTGTCTATTAACATACGTGGTGTGGATGCAGAATCGAATTCTGCCAGCCCTCGAATTGCTTCGCGTCGGACGTCCGAATCGCTCACAAGTTCAACGAGGAGTGAGGCGACATTGGGTGCCTTCTTGACAACTAGCGAATGCACTGCGCGTTGCCGATTCCCTGGATTGGCTGATTGATCAACGGCCACATTTCGAAGCGAATCCAACGCGCGTGGATCTCCGAATACTAGGGCCAATTCGATTGCCGACTGTCGAACTCTCGCATCGGCACTTGTTTCCAGTTTGCGGTAAGCAGCGGTCCAGTTTGCGGGCAGTTCGACCGAACGACGTCCCTCCAGTCCTCGCATCATTCCAGTGAGAAGATCGAGTTGGAATAAGGGTTCGTCGCCATTTGACATTATTTGAGCCAAGGCGTTGAGGCCACTAGCAGACTCGGCGTGCGAAGCTACGCGCCGAGCGATGTGATTGCGAACCAAAGGTATGTGAGAGCTATTGGCCAGTTCGACAAAACGTTGCAGGTCCGAGTCAATTAGCGGTTCAATTCCGTACCAATTCATCAGCGGCAAATTCGTGTCCTCGGAATCTTCCCCGTGCTGCAGCAAAGCAGTTGCGATGGCCCAGCGATTAGCCAATTTCAATCGCTGAAGGGCGCTCGATAGATGTAACCGAACATAGGGCGACGGATCGCGAGAAGCCATTTCGATGAAGCGAGTCAGTGCGGGTGCCGGCGGATCGGATCCCTCACACAAAAACCGAATAGCCCAAGCCCGGACGTACTCGCTTTCATGATTAAGCTGTTCAAGCAAGAATTTGTCGTCGATGGCGCCAATGACACGTAATGTCCATAAAGCCCGTAGCTTGGTGGGTACCGCTGACTGTTCTTGGAATATGTCAAGGAGATCATGCCGAACACGGACCATATCGTCGCCACGCGCGGCTCGTTCCTGCAAAACTCTGCGTGAATGTCGCGAGTGCCACTCGTTGCGGTGCAGCTGCAGTTTTACAAGCTCACTGTCTGACAGACTCGAAATATTGACCGGCGTGTAGACAGGCTTTCCGTATGTGACCTTGAAGATCCGTCCTGTTTCACGATGCGTATTGCGAGTGCTATGGCACTCACCTGTGTCCGACCAGTCACTAACAAACACACTTCCATCGGGTCCATATTGAATGGTAACTCCCATATGCCATGAGTCAAGTGAACGAATAATGTCTGGATTATGTGAGGCAACGAAACCAGAACCTGATCGCTTTAGCAAGTCGTTGTTGACTCGCTTGCCGTGAATGTTGTTCGTGAATACCGAGTTTCGATATTTGCTTGGCCAATTGTCTCCAAGATAGATCATGGTACCGCAGTGTGCGTGTCCGCCACCCGCAGCATCCTCTGCTTCGCTTCCTAAACCGTCGCGAACATTTTGTTCTCCAACGAAGTGCAAATGATCTGCAATCGTCGGAATTCTCTCGTAGGCGTAGCGGCTGGATTGTCGACTTCGCCAAGGTTCATAGTGGGCGCCCTGAATGACATGGAACAGATGTGGATTAACACAATTTGTGACGAAGCCCTCCCCGACGTCATTCCAATCTATCCCCCAGGGATTGGTTGTCCCATCGGCGTAGGGTTCCCATACGTGTTTGATGGGATGGTAACGATAGACGCCGCCGTCAAACTGAACACGCTGATCATCTGGGGTGCCTGGCTTTGCAATGAGAGACCAATTGGTTCGGCCATGAGTCCCATACAGCCATCCATCGGGCCCCCAAGCAAAGCCATTTGCAAGGTTGTGGCTATTTGCATGATTGCCAAAACCATCGAGGAGTATTTCGGGTTGGCTGTCCGGGACATCATCACCGTTGCGGTCAGGTATGAAGTAAAAATTGGGAGGAGACATGACCCATGCTCCCCCGAATCCAACCTCGATACCTGTCACATAGTTAAGCTGGTCGTAGAAAACAGACCGTTTGTCGAATTTCCCATCGCCATTCGAATCCTCGAAAATAACGATTCGATCGCCTGGCTTGGTGCCGTGATTCGGATAGTTGTACGCTTCGGCGACCCATAACCGTCCTCGATCATCGAAGCAAAATCCAATCGGCTGTTGTACGTCCGGTTCACCTGCGAACAGTGTAACATTGAATCCCTCAGGAACGATCATCGTTGAGGCCGCTTTTTCCGGAGGCAGCGGAGCATCGACGACTGAGTCCGAGGTTATGTCTGGTAGCGTTGCTATCACCCTCAAGTGCGTAGTCACTACAAAAACCAACGTCAGACCTAATAGTGTTGAAAGGCAAATAAAAGCGGATTTCATCGTTGGTTCCAATTCTTCTATGTAATGTTCCAACTTGAGCCTGAGGTGCTAGTAGCCGATTGTGTTTGGCAATTCAATCGGCTAGCGCCTCAGGCTCAAGTAGCGGCATCGGCAACAGGCTAGAAGCCTATTCTACGCATGTCGGTTGTTTCGATTCGAACGACTGTGACGTTAGCATTTTCCAAAATCTTGAACAGACCCTATTGGATTACCAGCATAGTCTCTTGGTTGTGACCCATGTTTCTAGGCCATTTCCATGTCGAATCTTTTCTGGGATTTACCAAATATGCCTGTTGAACGAGCCAGTATTGAACGTCCAAACACAGAGCGCAAGGCTTTGGCCGTCAATCTTGACCCACGCCGTTACGGAACCTTTGCTGAGATCGGTGCAGGACAAGAAGTGGTTCGTTGGTTCTTCCGCGTCGGTGGTGCCGCTGGCACGATTGCCAAGAGCATGTCGGCGTATGACATGTCTGTTAGCGATGCGATTTATGGCCCATGCGATCGCTATGTCTGCCGTAAACGGCTTGAAGACATGCTGGATCGCGAACATTCACTCAACATCGAGCGACTTCGAGAAAGTCGTGGCGATACCACTGCGTTTTTCGCTTTCGCAGACACGGTTTCAGCCAGAAATTTCAAAGGGACCAACGAATGCCACGGCTGGATGGGTGTACGATTTCAGTCCCATCCAGGAGATCAGGATAGTCAAATCATCATTCACGTCCGCATGTTGGATACGGAGAACGCATTGCAACAAGAAGCCATCGGCATAACTGGTGTCAATCTTCTGTATGGAGCTTTTTTTCTCAACCATGAACCGGACCAATTGATTGAGTCGCTACTCGATAACCTCAGCACTCGACGCATTGAAATCGACATGATTGAGTTTTCCGGAATCGCTTTTCGACACGTTGATAACCGTGTAATGAGCTTGCGACTGGTGCAACTTGGCTTGAGCAATGCGGCCATGTTCTCAGCTAAAGGTGAAGTTCTTCAGCCGTCTGAAGTTCTTTACAAGAAGACGATTTTGGTGGAACGTGGCAGCTTTCGACCACTGACAAATGTAAATCTCGATATGCTTCGTTCCGCTCACGAGAAATTCTGTCAAGAGCCTGACGTTGACGCCGATCATGTTGTAACGCTCGCTGAAATCACAATGCGAAACTTAAAGGCAAACGGCGATATCGATTTGCGGGACTTCCTTGCTCGCGTCGATCTTCTGGCTGCGTGCGGAATGACAGTCCTCATCTCGGACTACTTCGAGTATTATCGCCTAGCAGCGTATTTGGCTCGTTACACCAAGAAGAAGATTGGTATCACAATGGGCGTAGGCAGCCTGTGTGAATTGTTCGACAATAAGTACTATACCGAGCTCGACGGCGGGATTCTTGAATCATTTGGTAGGTTGTTTAAGAACGATTTGAAGCTGTATATCTATCCGCTTCTCGATCGAAAAACCGGAGAATTGACTATGGTGGACAACCTCAAAGTCGCTCCGGAATTAAGAAAGCTCTATGAGTATCTTGTTGACATAGGATGCATCGAACAACTCGATAACTTCGACGCCATGAACTTGTCGACGTTCTCACGTGAAGTCTTGCGGCAGATCCAAGCTGGTGATCCAAGCTGGATAGAGCATGTGCCTGCCGAAGTCGCAGACGTCATCCAGCGACGCGGTTTCTTTGGTTACCGCCGCACTCCGGATGCGCAGCCAACAACGCAGCAAGCAGTCCCTGCCTTTATTTCTGCGAGCAAAAGCAATTTGACATACACAACCACTTCGTCAACTCGCTAAGTTATTTCAGTTCGCCACAATCGCGAATGATGATGAACGCTTGGGTGTCACCGGACTCACTCCCCAATCGCTCTATTTTTTTCACGACATCCATCCCTTCCAAAACCCGACCAAAAACCACATGCTTGCCGTCAAGATCAGGGGTTGGAACAGTGGTAATGAAGAACTGTGAGCCATTGGTGTTCGGTCCTGAATTCGCCATGCTTAGTAAACCTGGTTCTCCGTGAAGGAACACAAATGCCTCGTCGCTAAACGATTCGCCATAAATACTTTCGCCACCTGACCCATTTCCGTGGGTAAAATCTCCGCCTTGCAGCATGAACCTAGGAATAATGCGGTGGAAAAAGCTACCTTTGTAATGCAAAGGTTTTCCCTTCTTGCCCATCCCTTTCTCGCCTGTGCATAGGCAACGAAAGTTCTCAGCAGTCTTTGGGACGTCTTCCCCGTAAAGACCCATTACGATTCGTCCTGCGCTTTCATCTCCAATAGCGATATCAAAGAAGACCTGCGAAGTAATCTTGGCGTCCTTGGGCGTTGCCGCAACAACTGGCTCAGGCTGCGATTGAGCCAACGGCTTAGCGTCGGAACATCCAGGAATAACAACTAAGTTCATGGCGAAAAGCAAACTAATTATCGCTGCAAAACGCGACATTTTTGTACTCCAAATTCCTGTTATTGTAAAAAGATCATTCGCACTCGAGCCTTGGCTACAGGAGCGTATTATAACACGAAAGAATGAAGTCCGGTGAGCGAATGGCAAGAGAATGAAGGCAGAAGAATGATTTACTTGTTTTGGAAAAAGATCATTCCTTCAATTCTCGGGCTGAACCGGACGCTAGCGCGTTGCGGCTGATTAGCCGAAGGGCGCTAGCCCACGGTTTGCGGCCCATGTTGTGATCGATGCCCACGGAATGTACCGAATAGCAGGTCACACCCATTTCCTACAATCTACTGCGGCCCAGCGATTTTTAGAATTCGATTGTTATAACTGTCGGTGATGTACAGCTCACCCGATTTGGGATGAACAGTTACACCGTGCGGTCTGGACAGCTGACATTCCTCCGGACCACCTCCAACTCCGTCTCGACCAGAAACTCCCGTACCCGCAATTCGACAAATGGTTCCATCGCTCGGATCGTAGCGGCGCACAAGATCATTCTCAGCATCTGCGATGACTACTCGATTCATGAGATCAACGCAAAGGTGCTTTGGACCATTCATCATCGCTTCGATGGCTGGTTCTCTTTTCGATTTCTCGGAACCTTTCTTGCCGCTTGCGTTGACGACGGTTTGAATAGTACCGTTTGGTTTGACGACTCGGAGCGCATTGCCTCCGCGTTCGAGAATATAAACATTGCCGAGTCGATCGGCAGCTACGGCACGGGGATCTACGAGCGGTGCGTCCACGGCAAGCGTCCCGTCGTTCGGAATGCCTTTTTCGCCGTTTCCAGCTACAACTATCGTTTTTCCTGTTTCAAGATCCAGCCGATGGATTCGATGCAAGTCGGCGATGTAAAGATGGTTACCCGAAAAATCAGTCGAGATGCAATACGGACCGAATCCCTTGGCTTTGTCAATTGGCACCTCAAAGCCTAACAGAGTATCCACGAGCTTCAATTGAGGGTCGACTTGTCGAATACGACCGTTCCAAGTATCGGCGATGAGAATTCGTCCATTGCGTCGAATTGCCAAGTTGTGTGGGCCATTGAATCGTGCGTTCAGGGCTGGACCTCCATCGCCTTGTAATCCTGCCTCCGACTGCCCCGCAACATGTCTGAGAACGCCCCCTTGGTCTACTTTGAGCAATCGATTACTAGAAGCCATTTCGACAATCCAAAGCTGATTTTCAGCGTCGAAAGCGGTTCCAAAGGGTTCTTTTAGCAACGCGTCCATTGCAGGAATGTCCACCGCGTTTTTTTGACCGCCAGCAACCAACACGATCTTGTCTGAGCCAAGCGATCGATCCACTGGAACAAGTGCGAAGGAGAACAACGCGAATGAAGCAGTCGCAAGTAAACGATGATTGAAATTCATAAAAGTGTGAATCCTGAACAATTGGTAGACTAATCACGTAGGGACGCAAATCACGTAGGTCCGGCTGTCCTCAGCCGGACATGCAACCTCGTTTTTGGGTTAAGCAGCAGGCGCAAATCTTGGGAATTTTGAGCCTCGGGTGCGCTAGCATGAGGGCTTGAACAGTCAGTGATTCATTGACTTCCGGCCCGCACGCTAGCGCGTTGCGGCTCAAAGTGAGTAACATTCGGCGCTAGCCGCTTTTTTAGTCGCTGTTCCTAATGTCGCGGCTTTCGCCTGCGACTCGGTAGTGCCAGCCTGAGGACAGGCTGACCTACGTGTAGGGCTATTTTTTTCGCAACACACGTACTTTGTGCGATCCACTGTCGCCGATAAAGATCGAACCATCTGAATCGACAAAAATACCGTGCAATCTGGCGAGCTCGCATTGCAAAGGATCTCCGTCTGAACCGTCGCCAAGGAAACCTGTTCCGGCGACCAGTTCAAGATTCCCAGTCTTGGCGTTGATCATTCTGACGCTGTGGCTTTCGGTGTCTGCGAGCCAAACGTTGTTTTCATTGTCGATTGCAATGCCTTTTGGACCTTTGAGCAATGCCTCCTTTGCCGGGCCACCGTTGCCCTGAAATCCACTCTTGCCAGTACCTGCCATGTGATGAATTCGGTCGATCGATAAGTCCATTTTGAAAACTTGATTCCCCTCTCGTGTTGCCAGCCAAAGATTGCCTTGCCTATCAAAATCGATGGACCGAGGCCCATTCAGTGGCGCTCCCTTGATAGGCGATCCGTCAATCGTCGCGCCAGGTTTTCCAGTTCCCGCGAATGTCGATATCTTGTTGGACATCATATCAATTCGACGAATGACGTGGTTACCAATATCGCAAACGTAAAGATGTCCGTCTGGTCCAAACTGAATACTATGAGGCTGATTGAACTGCGCCTCGGCTGCTGGTCCGCCATCACCAGAGTATCCGTTCCGACCTGTCCCAGCAAATGTTGAGATAACTCGTGATTTCGCGTCAATTTTTCGAACGGCGTGATTCTTCATGTCTACGACGTAAAGATTTCCCACATTGTCGAATCGAATTTCGTGAGGCAAGTTGAAACTTGCATTCAGGGCGGGGCCGCCATCGCCGTCATATCCACTCATTCCGTTGCCAGCGACTGTCTCTATTTTGCCATCTTGGCTAACGCGTCGAATACGTTGTCCCGAGTATTCGCAAAACCAAATGCAACCATCAGGACCGCGTATTACCCCAAATGGATTGTCTAATTGGGCATTTATCGCTGGACCTCCATCGCCACTAAAACCTTGTTTGCCATTGCCAGCATACGTCTGAATCGTCCATTCTGCGACCGACACCGAAACGGAAATCGCAAAAGTGAAAAGTGCGACAAAAGTCCCGAACACTAAGTGATTTATCGATCGCGACATATTCGATTGAAATTGAGGGGGAAGAACAAGTTGTCCAAGACCGCCGGGCGTGAAACTGATCTTAACATATAGTAAGGCAAGCAGTAGAACCAAAACTGCCAGTAAGAACGGGTGGCACTCTCAGGGGCTGTGATTTTACAGTACCCGTCACACTCCGTGTGACGTCCGCAGTTCAAAAACCTTTGGTTTTTGAGGCAACGACACACGGAGTGTGACGGGTACTTTCTTCGGATTCAAAAAAATCACAGCCTCTCAGAGCGATGGGCGTGAATTTGAGGTCTATCGCAATGACACTTCATACGCCGGAACGTGCCTCAGAGCGTGCCACCCAATTTACAGGTAGCTTTCAAGCTGCCCCTCGCCTAAATGTTTGTTAGCTTGCGCGTCGTGTTATTGCGATGAATTTTCTGGCAATACTTTGTCGAGCGATTTCATCAACGGCGTTTGACGAGAGATTTTTGGGTCAGTGGTAGTGCCGTTGACTTCAATTTGCCAAAGTGTTGCTGCTTTGGAGTTAGAAAGCGGGCGAAAGATGGAGCCGACCAAACTACGGCGTCCAACATTGGCGAATAGATCCAAATGAAGCTCTCTGCGCATGTTTACCCACCCAGAGCCTCGCATCGAGACGATATCACCATCTAGGACAAGCTCGTGAACTGGCAGTTTGTCTCCGTCAATACCGAATAGAATGTCTGCGGAATCAAACGCGCCTTGACTGGGACTCACGGAAAGCAATCGAAACAGTCGAATCATTGCGGGCAGCTCGTACAGGTTTGCCTCCCGAAGCCAAGCCTTGCCCTGTCCCTCAAGCGACGAAGTGTTAGTCAAGGCACCTTGCAAATCGCATTGAACGGATAGTCGGCCCCGAGCCTGAGTGTGGGTTTCGCCAAGGTCCACCAGGAACCCTTGGAAGTCCGCATCAACGAGCCGTAGACGAAACTTCGAACGCTGTTGTCCATTCAAAGACTCAACTCCACTTACGAACACAGTTCCGCTTAACGTGCGAGCTCGAATATCTGTCTCAACAACATCCAAGGGGAGGACATCTTCCAGCGTGCGAACGGCATTTGGATTCGTAGGTGGTGCTGGCGTGTATCGGCCCAAAGCGTCAATTCGGTTAGACACTGCTTCTCGGATAACGCTGCGGTAGGTCGCTTTAGCAATCGAGTTACCTGTCAAACCAATAGTCGGAGATTGATGAACAGCCGACACAACCGAGCTATCCCTTGTTCTTGGGATCAGACCGGCTGAGTGCAAATGATTCTTTTCTTGCCATAACGATGCATCGCGACCGATAAGGAGTTCTTGACGATCGAATGCAAATGGGCCTTTTAGTCCTGTTACTGCTATGTCTTTGATTGCCAGTGCGTCTAGATCCAGAAAACCAAAAGCCATTGGGCCCGCATGCGTATTCTCTCCGATTAATGCTATGGAACCCCGAATGCCAGAAGCGATTTCTCTGCCACCGAGATGCCCATCCTCGATTTGAAGGTCCAAGTTCCAATCGCGTACAATGGCTTCCGATGGTGTCGGCGGGGATGAGACTCGAGTCGTGCCAGTAATGCTAACGGGCCCGCGGAAGTCAAGCCGAACTAGCGGGTCCTTAAGGTACGGTGGCAAACAAGTTAGAAGGCTTTGATCGACATGCAGGCGCGTCCTCTCTAACCAAGTTAGAGAACCCTCCCAGGTTCCATCAGCGTACAAACTACATTGCCCTTTGGTTTCAAGTTCGCTCGATTCATGTTTTCCGAACAGCGAGTTGATATCAATTCGACCAGGTCGAAAGATAATATTGCATTCAACGTCGTTCACTTGATAGGGCAACGAAGCGGGACGGATGGATACCGCACTACCCAACCGCGAATCAGGGTCTCGGGCCTCGGTAATCTCCACTCGTAAATCGACAGGTGCATTACCATGATTGCGAGAAACTTTTACCGCGACTTGATCTAGCACCCCGCTAGGTTGCAATTGGTCCCATAATCCACGTACGTTTTTTGGCAACGCCAACTGTAACTCTTCGTCCAGACTAACATTATAACCTCTAAAAAACAGCTCCAGCGATTCCAGGTTTGAGTTGCTTCCTTGGCATACTCCGTGCCCCTTGATCCTAGCGCCATCGTTGCGTCCAATAAAATCCTTTAGAAGCAATCGTTCATTGTCCACGGTCACCGCACCGTGAATGTCATCGATTGGATACCGGAAACCATCGTACTTGATTGCACATTCTGAGAATGTCAGTTCAAGCGATCGAGAAATACTGTTCGGCTGGTTGGCATGCCGCACGAAGTGCCCTTGTTGGAGGTGTACTGTTCCAGTGGGGTGCAAAGACAATATGAATTTTTGCAAACTACTTTCCGGCGCACCACGAGGGGACATGGCCCTAAGAAGGGCTTCGTCGATTGCAATAGGCCCGTCGGCTGCAACTCTCAAGTCCATAAGCCAACGAGGCTCTGCTTTAGAAAGCCTTAAGGCTCCGTTTATCGTTTGTCCGCCGGTTGTTCCTGTCAACTCTTCGGCAACGATGGAATCATTTTGATAAACGAAATCACCCGAAATATTCCGAAATGGATATGGGAAGAAATCGGGTTCGAGACCAACATTCTTTGCTCGTACTGTCGCGCGTGGAGTCCAACGCCTACCGTCGAAAACCAATGTTGCGTGAGCGTCAACCAGGCCGCTAACGCCGAGTTTGCGCCACGTGTCTTGGATAGTTGCTGGTACGGCTTGGTAGAGTCGTTGATCTAGCGACAGGTCTCTTACCGTTATCTCAGCTGAAATAGGCGATCCTACAGCAAAGCCGTGGACATCGCAGGCACACGACACCGATGTTTGGCCGCTTGCGGCTCGCACATTCCGAAGCTGCATGAGTCCATTGCTGCAGAACACTTCACCTGAAAGCGATTCTAATGGGTAGGGAACTTGTGGATGCATCAATCGCCCGTCTGCGATCGTGGCCTTGGCTTCGTAAGTAAATTTTCCTTGTTCAAGTCTCGCTACAAAGTTAGCATCCAATTCACCGCTAAAACCGGCGGCCTGCGTCAAATACTGCTGCAACTTTGATGGCAACTGTCCCGCCAAACGCTGGGAGTACGCTAGCTTGCTCACTTTGCCCTCTGCTCTCCAGGAAGTCTTGTCCTGGTTGACGGCGGCTCTAAACGTCGCTTTGTTAAAGTAACTACTAGAGACGCTAACGCTTATATTGGCGGATAGTGGCATAATGCGGCCTTCAAGCATGCGCGGGGCGAGTTCTGCATGTGCTCGCAAATCATGAAAAATGATTTCTTGATCCACCTTGCCTGTTTCACCACCCAATCGAATCAACCCGGATCTAACGTCGATGGAGGGACAGCTCGCGCTGAGTGGTTTTGAACTCGATAACTCCTGCACGCTAAACCGTCCATCGCTTAGCGGCCAGACACACAACTCGACGTCATCTACTAGCACTTTCTGAACAGGAAGTTGCCCCTGCACTAAACCGATCATCTCGATTGGCCCCATGCCAACGATGCGCCCGCAGCGAAGCACGTCACGCAGTCCTTGGTCTGTAGGTTTTGAAATCCTTAGTCCTTCGATCGTAATGGACTTGCCCGCCTGAAATTGTGCGCGATCGATAGAGACTTGGTGTCCAGGAAACTCTTTGCGGAGTTGCTTGACAATTTCGCCCTTCAGCTTGCTATCTACACGACCGATCAAAAAGAAGTAACACCAAAGACCCAGAATCGCAATCAATAGAATCCAAACTATCCGGTGTTCCCAAACACGATCACGACTCCGGCGAATCTCGTCCGCAGAGTTGCTGGAATTGGTTTCCGTTGTGGCTGTTATCGGCCTTGACATCGTTTGAGGCTATCGATCCATCGAGTTTCGTTTGGTCTACTTTTGCGACTTGTTTAACCCGCGTAGCGGCGGGCGATGTGGTTGCGATGACTCATCCAGTTCCCTCGGCTGCGCCGGTTAAACATTAACGCGACGGTTTAGCAACCATCTCACGATGGTGGCACATCCAACGCCTCCAAGTACACAAATTACCAAGACTGCCGGCTGTCGATATCGCACTGAACCAATGAAAAACACATGCAGCAATGCGAAATAAACACACGGCATCGCATACAACCACGCGCCCATTTGTGATCGGCATTGCCATATGCCGATCACTGCAAAGCCCATAATTGCGGAGTAGCCAATCGCTTCGAGCCACCTCACGGCATCGCTGCCAAGTTCTCGAGCTACCGGAAGCGGTGACCAAGTCTTCAGGAACTTTACCAATCCAAGCCTCATAGCGTCAGACGAGTTTTCAAGTGCCCACGCAATAGCAGCATTCTTTATTCGCTGATCCAGTCGCCATTCCAACGTACTAACGAGCTGTTTACCCGCCAGAAGGTCACGCTCGTCCTCTAAGTTCTGTTCGACAATGAAAGCATTGACGAATTTCATGTCTTCGTCGCTACTGCCCGAAGCGCCTGGATGCCAACCGTCGTAAAGGCTGGCCCCAACTTGAAGCGTGGTTGGAACAAACTTTTCTGTTTCCAAGTAGTTACGAACCCACCAAGGGCTCATGACCATGCAAATCCCAACGCAGAACAATACGCAACCAAAAATCCAACGCAATTGCCGCCCCAGTCTAACCTTAACAAGCGTTCCTTGAGTTGCTTGAACCATGAGAACTAACAAGTAAGAGAATAGAATTGCAGGCCAGAGACTCCAACTTGGACGTGCTAAGCACGCAGCTCCACTTGTCGCACCAGATAACAGCATCCAACTCCACGCGACCTCCCACCGACTCTCGTTCTTTGCTTGGATTGCAAACGATGTAAATCCCAAAGAGAGTAATATCAACGGACAAAAAATCGCTTCGCTGAGAATGAAAACGCTCATTCCAATCGCACCAGGATAGAAAACAGCCAGCATTCCCGACCACATGCCAACCTCAACACCGTAATTCCAGTTTTGGGACACCATCAACTTATTTGTCAATCGAATAACGAGTGCAATGCATAGTGCCCCCATAAAGCATCCAGCAATCCTGGCGGCAATGACTGCAAACCACGATGCCCGTTGGCTAGTCCCATCGATCCAAGTCCAGGGAGAAAGAAAAATCGGATAGAGCGGTGCTCGGAAAACTCTCGAATTCGAACTGCCGTATTGATACGGCAATCCCTGGGCGATCTTGGTCGCCATTGTCCAGTAAGAATCGCTATCAGCAAAGCGGAAGTGTGTTTCGCTTGTGATAGAGTTTTGCCATAGGAACGCAACACCAATCCGTAGGACAAAGCCGACAGTCACAATAACTACAGCAATTCCAATTGGACTTTTCATTGACTATAAAGAACAGGTTTTCGAGTATTGACGATTGTGGTTCTTTGATTGACACGAAAATTATTGAGGCATGACTTGGATTGCGAGTTCCGGAAGGAGCCTATAGACACTAATAATGTCAATGAAGGGGTTTGCTCCGTTGAATTTGGATTCTCGAATCTTGATTCGATCGAGAGGCATTGGAAACTCCTCAATCGTCGAATCCATCGGTACCCAACGGGCGCCATCGCGGATCTCGACCCATGCATGGAAATTCATGGCGGGCATTTCTTTCGATCGATTAAATTTGACTCCGATCGCAACTCGCGTAGGGATCTCTACAGCCCGACAGATCGATGCGAACAACAACGCATGCTCAATGCAATTAGCTTGTCTAGTTCGTAGCGAATTGGCTAAGGTTCCAAGCTGTTTGTCAAACCCCTTAAGCGAAATCCTCTTCTGGATTTCACGCCGACAAGCATCGGCTTTGTCAGTGTTGGACAAACTGTCTACGGAATTGGCTTTAGCGGCTGAAACCAGGCCGTTTGCAATTTTCGTAACCTGAGACGATTTTGCTGGAATGAATTCGGAGGCCGCTAGCATCCCGTCATCTTTTTTCGAAGCCGAGTCCGATTCAAGGAGTAGATCGGACTCTCCGCCGTTCCGGAATACCGTGACTTGTGTCGACTTTGAATCGAGCGATCGAATTCGTTGACCAATTCGATCCGTGAATAAACTATAAGGATCCTCCGACCGGTGGCTGACGCGAAAACTGATGGAAGCAAGATCTCTTGGAGCGTTTGTCAGCTGATCGACCGTACCATCAATCGGAATGGAAACGGACTCCATCGCTCGCAAATCGGCTAGTGAATCGACAACTTGAGCTACGATAGGGTCTGTACGAAACGACAAAATGTCATTGGCTTGAACATAAGACTTGAAACCCTCACCTTGTTTGTCGACCCACAAAAGCGCCTGGGAGCCGCTGTCACCAATCATCCCAATATTACGAACCTCCAAAAGCTCTCTCGTACCACCCAACATCGTTGGAGTCTTGATGTATTTGTCTGCCTCCAACCGGCCATCGATAACTTTTCTAAGGATCGGGTCAAAGTACTTAAGCAGCCTTGTTTCCCCAGGCAACAAAGGACTTCGGTGCATGGACTGGTCGACTGCGAATGGTCCTCGATACTCCTTTTTCCATTCGACGGAAACGGAAAATGGCTGCCCATCTTCGTAGCCCGTCAGACGCAATTCTTTTGGGAAGACCCTTCCTATGAAGGACTGTTTTTTTGATCCAATTTCAAGGAAGCCTTCGAGCCCTTCCACTTCGCCATTCTCTCGTTCGACAGTCATTATTTCAATTCGTTGTTCTAGCGGCTTTCCTTTTAAAGAAACGCGCATTCGACTCTTTGCGTCATGACGATAATATCCCGGTCTCGAAGTCACATCGACCTTTCGATAGAAAGTTCCAACGGCAACATTTCCCAAGTATTGAACTTCCCAAGTTTCGCGAGGTAGTTTTTCTGGCAAAATCCATGGTCGACTGGGGTCGTCGGTCTTGGGCTTCTGCACGGAAGTTTTGGAGTTGGCAGACAGTTGAACGCTTGAATCGCCTGGCAGCTTGCTCGCTTCTTTTTTTACAATAGACTCCTGAAATTCAGAAGCTTCCGGTTTTACTTTTGACGCTAGCGTGACCCCAGGAACGACCCCGACTTCCTTTAGCACCTTTTCCGTCACAGCTTTCCTCTGCGCGTCAGAAGGTGGGGCGCAGCCAATAATACAGGCAAGTACAGTTACCAAAAGTGAAAAACATGGTCGCGATGGAATCTTCATAAGTTGTTTTAATTGAGTAAATGTTGGTCACTTTTCATATAGTAATCCATTTTGCAAAAACCTCGAACCGTATCCGATGCGTATCCGAGACTATTCAGGTTTTAACGATTGTACAGGCAACAAAACTTGGGGAAATAAGCTGAATTTGGGGGGCTAGTTGTTGAGGTGACCTAATCTTGGTTATTCCTCAACGGATTGGGGGGAACGCAGATTTCGTATTCAGTCAGTCAATCCCTTCTACCCTAGAAAAGCAACAGCTATTCCTATGGGCAATTCTCCCAAATTTCAATCAAGTAAACTAGCGAGTGCGCCGGAGTCCAATCAACGCTCCAACCCGACGTCAAGCTTTCGCTCGCTCGAAGGCGAAGACTTGGAAGCGCACATGGGCGTTTTCCGCTATGGAGCTTTCGATTTGACGGACGCGATTCGCCCGTCCTACGACTTGCAAGTAGTACCGCGTCAAGGTTTTCGTCACGATTCGTACACAGATCCAAAAACCAATACTCAAGTGCCAGTCATTATGGCTGCGGCATCGCGTGAGCGACTCTTTGAACTATTCATAGACTTGATCGACTGCCTAGGGAACGAAGTAGACTTGGTCCTGGAAACAAGCCATAGCGGCTCGTCAGATGCGCACGAAGATCTATACCGGGAACACATTGACGTTCCAGTGCTGAAGAGTGTCCTTTACGATTTCGAGGACATGCTTCTTAACGACGGTTGCACTGGTATTGCGATACTCAATTCACGAAAACAACAGGAAGTGCAATTCGACGAACACAAGATGTTGATTTGCTATGGGTCGCCCCTCGAGTCCTTTGAAAGAGTCCTGATTCAGCACGATGTCTATCCAGATGAACAGATTCGGTTCATAACCGAGGCAGAGCACGTTCACAGCAGCACCGACATTCTCGCAAGAGAGTTTTCCAGATTGCAATCGCGCCTTGGTATCGATTTCGAATACATAAACGACGACGGCATGTCGTTCGAGTGCTAAATAATCGCATTCGCCAGTATGCAACTCTTGCGAATGCAATCGTTTCCGTTGTCTTTACGCCCGCAGGACGGCAACTGACAGCTACGTAAATCGCCAAAACGAAACCTACGGAATAAACTCGGCGGCATTCATTCATTCCGTCGGCTTCATTCTCATGCTTCCCATTACTCCCATCAGCCTTTCGACTGTTCATCTCAGCCTCCTAATTTTGCCATGTTCGCTACTTAACCTATTCGTCCATGACATCTGATTCGCGATTTCGGGCCAAGTCGGTGACGGAGTTCTCGAACTTTTTGGTTAGTTCCTGAATCGACTCCTTCGCCTTGTCTCGGTCATCTTCACTGATGGTCTTTTCTTTTTCGGCGGTATCGACAGCCTTGTTCGAGTCTCGTCGAACATTGCGAATTGCGACGCGGCTTTCCTCTGAGAGGTCCTTGATTCGTGCGACAAGCTTTTTGCGAACGTCGGTACTCAAAGGTGGAATATTGATGCGAATGATGCGACCGTCGCTTTGCGGGTTTAGCCCTAGCTCGCTTGCAACAATCGCTTTTTCAATTTCTTTGATGGTGCTCGAGTCGAATGGCCGGATAACCAACTGCTGAGGCTCTGGAGCTCCAACGCTAGCCAGCTGTTTCAATGGAGTTTGCGAACCGTAAATGGTCACTTTGACTGAGTCGAGCAACCCGGGTGTCGCTCGCCCAGTTCGAATTCCAGCCAAATTGTTTTTGAGCACGCCAAGAGCCTTGTCCATGCGGTCTTCTGTGTCCATTAAGATGTCTTCGATACTCATATTGCAATACTCCTAAACGGGAAAAGTGGATGGTAGAGTGCTTGAGGATTGAGTTGAAAATTTAGGTGGCGTTTATGAGAATACGTTCGCCAGACGCAGTACGTGGACTGATTCGTGTCCCAACCTTTTGGCCGCTAACGGCTTTGACAATGTTACCTTCCTTCTTGAAATTAAAAATCAAGATTGGCAGTTGGTGGGTTCTGCATTGAGCGATCGCTGTCGAGTCCATGACTTTGAGATTGCGTTCAATGACTGTATCGTAGTCCAGTTCACGGTAAAGAGTGGCGTGCGGGTTTTTCTCAGGGTCTTCGCTATAAACGCCATCTACGCGCGTTGCCTTGAGCACAATATCTGCATCGATTTCTAGTCCGCGGTTCGCCGCAGCTGTGTCGGTGGTCACGAAGGGAGCGCCGGTTCCTGCAGCCAAAATTACGATTCTTCCTTTTTCTAAATGCCGAATCGCGCGACGGCGGATAAAAGGCTCAGCGACGCCATCCATCTTAATGGCTGACATGACCCGAGTGGCGCAACCGATGTTCTCAAGCGCATCTTGCATCGCCAGAGCATTGATCACGGTCGCAAGCATTCCCATATAATGAGCGGTCGCTTCCTGTATCATTTCACCGCTTGAGCCTTTAAACTGAGCCCCTCTCAATATGTTTCCGCCGCCAACAACGACTGCAATTTGGCACCCAAGTTCATGGGCTTGTTTGATCTGCAGGGCGATTGCGGTAACTTCGTCCATGCTAATCCCCCTCTCGCCGGAGTGGGCAAGGCTTTCGCCACTCAGTTTCAAGATCACACGACGATACTGTGGACGCTGTTTTTCAGACGAATCCTCTGGCATATAGTAGCTTGGCTTTACGAGGGAATTGAGCATGGCGAACGGTAATTATCTTTACAAAGTGCAATAATAACCGCAAACCCCGAAGGCCACGAGCGGGGGCTGCTTGCTCCGTTGCAAATCGAATTCCTGCAATCTTAATGCTCCGATGAATCGGAGCATTCCAAATTTGGTGGTGTTCGTCGAGAATTGTCGATTTTTCCGGTATTTGGCCGAATAGAGAACTTTTTGCCGAGCGACAAAGGGCCAAAAAAAGGGGCCATTATTGTAGCGAAACACCGGTCACGAAACAGTGAAGTTTCAAAGATGTTGTCTTAACGAGCTGGGCTTGTCGATGGTATCGCATAGCGGTTAGGCTAACGTAAGGCAAAGTTCGTTCAAGTTCTCATGGTTAAGGTTTTGGCACAATGAAGTTATTCGAAGGCAAGAAGGGACTGATTCTTGGGGTTGCAAATGATCGCTCAATCGCTTGGGCAATTGCTCGCGAGATCATGGAACATGGTGGGGTTTGCGGATTTTCTCATCTGCCAGACAAACCTGAGGACGAAAAGAAGAAAAGCCGTATGCGGGTTTCCAAGTGCACGGCTGAATACCCAAGCCAGACCGCGTTCCTTGAGCCGCTTGATGTCCAGGATGACGCACAAGTCGATGCGTTCATGAAAATGGCTGGCGAAAAGATGGGGAAGATCGACTTTCTATTGCATTCTATTGCCTTTGCTGACCGTGATGACTTGTCCCGTGACACCGTCGAAACGAGCCGCGCGGGTTTCAAACTCGCGATGGATGTTAGCGTCTACAGCCTGATTTCGGTTACCAATGCCGCTCGACCCATTCTCAACCCAGAGGCATCCGTGCTTGCAATGACTTATTTTGGCGGGGAAAAATGCGTGCCGGGCTACAACGTCATGGGGATTTGCAAAGCAGCCCTAGACGCGACGGTTCGCTATCTTGCCTACGACATGGGAGCAAAAAACATTCGAGTCAACGCTGTCAGTGCCGGACCGCTTAAGACTTTGGCTGGCGCAGCCGCTGGCGTTGGCGAAATGCAAGAATTCTACGGATATGTAGCACCTCTCGGTCGTTGCGTCACTCACGAAGAAGTCGGTCGCTCCGGTGCGTATTTGATGAGTCCCTACAGCGGCGGAATAACCGGCGAAATCCTTCACGTTGATGCAGGTTACAATATCATGGGTAGCCCAGGCCGATTGCTAAACGAATTCGCCAAAAAGAAGTAGCTCCATTATTTACTCTGACGGTACACTCCATCTCCACGGTTTTCGAAGGCAGAAAAACTATGATTGGTCATGATCAACACGATTACAAATGGATGAAGCTTTCTTTGGCGTTTCTTGCTTCGACATTCATGTTAGTCGGTAGGAATTGCGCTCAAACGGACTCCGGCAATGGCAAACAAAAAATTGTCCTTGTTGCTGGCGAAACAGCTTTGGTCGATACCGTCGGCCACCACGACTATTTGGCCGGATGCGCTTGCCTGGAAGCAATTCTGCGACAGACCAGCGGCGTTGAGATCGTGCAAATGAAAAACGGGTGGCCCGACGACGAAGCTGTTTTTTCGAACGCGAAAGCAGTCGTCTTTTACACTGATGGTGGCGGCAAGCAAGCGTTTCTCGATTCGCCAGCCCGCACCGCAAAACTTCAAACCATGGTAGATAGCAGTGTTGGTATCGTGATGATCCATCAGGCGGTCGACTTTCCAGATTCGGTCGCGGATCAAGCGAAAAGTTGGTTAGGTGGCATCTACGTCAATAGTGCATCAGGACGCGGCCATTGGGACAGCAACCACGTCGATTTTCCAAAACATCCCATTGCAAGAGGAGTCACACCCTGGAAAATAAACGATGGTTGGCTCAACGGAATTCAATTCGTAGATGGAATGAAGGGAATTACGCCGCTAGTATGGTCGGGTAAAGAATATGCGGGGAGTCGTGCTGGCTTAGACAAAGACATCGTTGCGTGGTCGTACGAAAGGCCCAACGGCGGTCGTTCTTTTTCTTTCACCGGCCTCGATGCTCATTCAGCTTGGTCACTCCCAGGCATGCGTCAGTTAGTGGTCAATGGGGTATTGTGGGCAGCAGGTGTGGAGATTCCGGAAACCGGAGCGGCCAATGAGATCAATGAGAAGCAACTAAAAGCCATGCAAACTCCAAGAACGCCGAAGAAGTCCAAGTCTGCAGTGAAGTAATACGTAGCTTAGGCTTCCAGCCTGAGATTCCAGGATTATTCGGGTTATCCCTCACAGGCAAGATGCCTATGCTACGTAATCTAATAGCTCGTTCCTGCAGGTACCTCGTTGATTGGTTCGATAGCGGTTAGACCTAAACGACGTCGAACTTCGTCGAGCATCTCTGCGGTTCGGGACGAGCCGACTCGGGTCACTCCCATCTCCCTGACTTTTAATAGAGCGTCACAGTCTCGAATACCACCGGCCGCTTTGACTTGAACTGGTGCCTGGACGTTGTCTAACATCAGTCTAAGATCTTCCATAGTTGCTCCACCCGTACCGTAGCCAGTGCTTGTCTTTACCCAGTCAGCACCTACCTTGCAACAGATTTTGCAAAGCCGAATCTTTTGTTCATCTTTGAGATAGCAGTTCTCGAAGATGACTTTGACTCGGCGTTTGGCCGAATGCGAAAGTTTGACGATCGCTTCGATTTCGCTTTCTACGAACTTCCAATTGCCGCTCAGAACCGCGCTGATATTGGAAACCATATCCAATTCCAAGCAGCCATCGTCAATCAATTGCTCCGCTTCCAGCAACTTGGTACGGGTTGAATTCCCGCCGTGCGGAAAGCCGACTGTGCTGCTTGGCGCCACCGTCGTACCTTCCAAAAGCTCAGCGCAGCGTTTGTGATAGTACGGAAGGATACAGATGCTACCCACGTCGTAAGCGATGGCTAGCTGGATTCCAGCCTCAAGTTGTTCAGTCGTGGAAGTTGGATTGAGCAACGAATGGTCAATCATTTTCGAAACGTCTGAGTACTGGAAATGGACCATATTTGAAGGGCTTTAGTCAATAAAGTGGGACGAACAAGATCTAGATACGGCCTAGAATTGAATTCAGAAAGTTTAACAATAATGCGAGTCATCTTCCAGGCCGCATTTTTGGCAGGCCGTATTTTTGGGTTGGATTGCTGACCGCGATACAATTTTTCCAAGACGTGACAAGTGGCGTTTGCTGTTATGGCGAAGATGATCATAATCAACAGGTCCTGCAACCTAGAAAAAGTTGCAGATTTGCTTCAAATCAAAACCCGTAGACTCTTTCCTCCCGAGATCTCTATGAACTGTTTTAACTGGCCCGTTTCAGCGCGCACTCTTTTCGTGTTGGTTTGGGTGGCATCAATCTTATCGCCTCAGATGTCGTTTGCCCAGGACGCGCCCACGCTCAATGCGGCGGATACCGCATGGGTTCTAACTTCTACAGCTTTGGTATTATTCATGACCATCCCAGGACTGGCACTCTTTTACGGCGGATTGGTAAAGTCTCGCAACGTGCTCAGTCTATTGATGCAGTGTTTGGCTTTGACTGCTGTGCTCAGTTTGATCTGGGTCGTTTGCGGCTACAGTTTCGCTTTTGATACGACAGGTATGACCAAAGGAAGTGTGAATCTCAATTCGTTTATTGGGGGCTTTTCAAGAATTGGTTTAGCGTCCATAACTCCAGACACTTTGAAAGGCACGATTCCTGAAATGCTATTCGCGAGTTATCAAATGACGTTTGCGGTAATTACGCCAGCGTTGATGATTGGCGCATTTGCCGAGCGCATGCGATTTTCAGCGGTACTTTGGTTTTCGTCGCTTTGGCTTTTGGTGGTATACGTTCCTATTTGTCATATGACCTGGGCGGGCGACGGCGGCTTGTTCGCAGACTGGGGCGTCATGGATTTTGCTGGCGGAATTGTAGTGCATATTACTGCGGGATGTTCAGCGTTAGTCGCATGCATTATGGTCGGGCCTCGATCTGGTTACCCAACTACACGGGTGCCGCCCCATAACATGACAATGGCTTTCACTGGGACAGCCATGCTTTGGGTAGGCTGGTTTGGATTCAATGCAGGAAGCGCCCTTGCTGCCAACGGCACTGCTGCGTCAGCCCTGCTCGTCACCCATATTTCTGCATGTACTGCAACGGTTGTATGGATGGGAATCGAGTGGAAGAAGCTCGGAAAGCCAGGTGTACTTGGGGCTGCAACCGGGTCCGTCGCTGGCTTAGCAGCCATAACTCCAGCGTCTGGATTTGTCGGTCCAATCGGAGCTATTGCAATTGGCACAGTCTCAGCGGTTGCCTGTTTTTTCTGTTCAACGACGGTCAAGAAACGGTGCGGATACGATGATTCATTGGACGTCTTTGGGGTCCATGGCGTCGGTGGGGTCGTCGGAACGCTTTTGGTCGGAGTGTTTGCAGCAAGCTCGATGGGTGGTGTAAAGATGAATTTGGATGTCGGACGGCAAGTGGTGGTGCAATTCTTTGCTGTCGTAATTACGGCGGCCTATTCGATTGTCGCCTCGATCGTTCTGTTGAAAATTACGCAATATGCTGTTGGCTTGCGAGTAACAGGCAATGCAGAGCAGCAAGGATTAGACCTAACCGAACACGAGGAACGTGGCTATTCGTATTGATTGCAAGTAACTAGATATGTGGAATGTAGTTGCGTTAATGTTAACATCGTCCGGAAAATAACTGTCGGAACTTGTAGTGGATCTTGTTAAAGATCGTTCGATCAATTAGTGTCGCCTTTCGCTCGGTGTTCTCGACGATCACGAATTTGCACATTAAGGCGTGCCGCATCACTTTCCACGATATTGACGGACGAGCGAACGCGAATCGACCTGGAAGCACTTCCTCGCGAATTAAAAGCGTCGCTCCATCTCCGGTAATCCCACCGCAGATCTCGAGAATCCATTTTCACAATTATTTGGAATGTCGAAAAGATTTGCGCCCCAAGAGACAAAAGTTGTCGCTTAGGAATCAGTTGAACCAAATCCTGACCAAGCTGTCGTGTCTGTGGACCTCACCCGTACCCAAGTCACGGATGCCGGCCTGAGGGATTTGAAGGAACTGGGCCAATACGTAAATCGTGTCAATAACGTACAGAAGGATTTTGAGTATGAGAGCTCCGCAGGTTTTTGGCAACTTTTTCGCCCCGTTTTTCGCAACAGTTTCGTTCGCTATTTTCGCGTTCAATGGCTGTGCAAATCCAATCGATTTTCCCGCACAGTCAATTGCCGACTTGGTTATTACCAACGCCACTATTTTGACACCGTCCATGGCGAGTTACGAGGCGATCGCGGTCCGCGCCGATTTGATCATTGCCGTCGGATCGAATGCTCAAATCGAAAAGTTGATCGGACCGGCCACGATTCGGATTGATGCCAAAGGTGGAACAGTCACTCCTGGCTTGAATGATGCACACGTTCATTTCTTGTCCGGCAGTCTTTCCATGGGGCAAGTCGAATTGCTCGGTGCAGAAACATTTCCCGAAATAGAAACTCGCTTTCGAGAGTTTGCCGCAGCTCATGGAGATCAAACGTGTATTGTAGGGCGAGGCTGGCTATATGGATCGTTTCCAGGTGGATTGCCAACCAAGGAGCAGCTCGACGTTTTGATTTCTGATCGTCCCGCCATCATGAAATGCTACGACGGACATACCGTATGGGTAAACTCGAAAGCACTTGAGCTGGCAGGTATTGATCGAGCGACTCTAGATCCACCGAATGGGATCATCGTTCGCGATCCGTTAACCGGGGAGCCAACGGGAGCCTTGAAAGAAGCGGCTATAGCGTTGGTTGACAAAATCATCCCGATCCCGACCCTTCAAGAGAAAATTCTTGCATTGAAACGAGGGATCGCTCAATCGCATCGGTTCGGTGTCACCAGTGTGCAAGAAGCAGGTATGAAGGCAGTCGACATTGAATTAATTGAGACGCTTCGTGCCAATCATGATCTAAAGCTTCGCATGAATATTGCCCTTGAAGCAAAACCTGGAATGTCTGAGCAAGATGCGGATCAGTTGGAAGTCATTCGCAAACGCTTTCCTCAAATTCCGATTCGATCCGTCAAACTCTATGCGGACGGAGTGATCGAGTCTCACACGGCAGCTGTTTTGAAACCTTATTCGAACAATCCTAGCAGAGGACTGCCAGAGTTTGCTGTCGATGATTTGGACCGAGTTGTAGCAATGCTGGATCGTCGCGGTTGGCAGATCATGATCCATGCTATCGGTGATGCAGGGATCCGAATGTCGCTCGATGCAATTGGAAGAGCAATCAAGTTGAATCCGCCTCCCGAGCGAGAGCGACGGCATCGCATTGAACATATCGAATCGGTAAGTCGTGAAGATATACCGAGATTTGGTCAGCTTGGTGTCATAGCGTCGATGCAACCCTATCACTCAAGCCCCAATAGTAATATCTTCAATGTGTGGGCTGTTAACCTTGGACCGGAACGTGCTTCACGGGCTTGGTGCTGGAAAAGTATTCAGGACGCTGGGGGGACATTAGCCTTTGGAAGCGATTGGCCTGTAGTTGGAATCGACCCTCGTTCCGGCATCCACACCGCATTAACCCGTCAGACTGCCTTGGGCGAACCGCCAGCGGGATTTATTCCAGAGCAATGTTTACCGCTCAAGAGAGTGCTCGAAGCGTATACACAGGGCTCGGCCTTTGCAGAGTTTGCCGAGCACCAAAAAGGGACGCTTGAAGTCGGGAAGCTAGCTGATGTGGTCGTTTGGGATTGTGATCTTTTTTCATTACCTGCCGAAAACGTGAGGACGGCTTCAGTGACCCACAGCATTTTTGATGGTCGCCTCGTCTTCGAAGCCGTACCATAGCCCACGCTTTGTCGTTCGGTACTAAAAACAATTTACAATTGCACAAGGAGTGCTTGACGCGGCCATTATGCAAGGGACTGCTACGGGTGAGGGCGAAGGCAAAAGATCTCCTCGAAAGCTCGCCGGAGCAGTCACTGGCCTAGCCCACGTGAAGAATCCAATCTCCGCAGCACGAGCAGTCATGGAAATGCCTGACCAGCGACATGTCATGCTAGCCGGGGAGGGGGCGGAGTGGGTCGTTCTCAGCGAGGAGAATCGAAAACGCTACGATATTGAAAGAGTCAGCAACATATATTTTTGGACAAGCCGACGTCTGCGTCAAATTCGAAAAGCCGTTGGAGTTGCAGACGTTGCCGTTGCCTCCCCAACGAACATTCAGGCTGCTGTGCGGCGACAAAGTCCAATCTCAGAATATTACTTCGGTACCGTCGGCGCTGTAGCTTGTGATGCAAACAACCGAATCGTTGCAGGAAGTTCAACAGGTGGACTAACCGATAAACTTCCCGGGCGCATCGGTGACACGCCGATTATCGGTGCAGGCACTTACGCGGATGACCGGACTTGCGGTGTTTCGTGCACTGGCACAGGTGAGGTTTTTATTCGCAATGTTGTGGCCCATGATGTGGCCGCAAGAATGCTTTATGGAAAGCTACCCGTTCGCGAAGCTACACGTCAGACGATATCGGAGCTGCCGGATGAAGAGGGTGGAGTTGGCGGTCTGATTGCGCTCGATAAAGATGGCAATCATGCCTTCTCCATGTCTGCTCGAAGTGTCGGGATGTACCGGGGATATGTAACTGATGCCGGAGAGATATTTGTGGGTATTTTTGCAAACGAGAGCGAAAAACGAATTGACAAAAAATGACTTGTCCAAGCATCGATTGGGTTACTTTTCCGAATTCCATTCTAGGGCTTCGGCACAGGCCTCATGGTTAAACATCTTTTCGTGATCGTGACCGGTTTCCTGGGCGACAACGAGCTTCCATCCGAATGGCCATTGTTTCTCGTTGGCGATTTTTTTGGCCGTTTCAAAGACGTTTTGGCCTCGCTCGAATCGAAACTGCCCCTGCGCGTCCGCCGCCGGTCGAATGTCGAGGTGCTCATCACGTTCGATGTCTTTTGCGCCGAGATATATTGTTACCGGTTGAGATAGATATGCCTTGAGCACTTCATCCGACTGCAATTCGGGAGGGAGTCCACCGAAACCATATGGGAACTGGGCAGTGAGCGTTGGAAACGTGTAAGTTCCCGGATTCGCAACCACAATGCGCTGAGCCTCGGTCGGCACAAACGCGGCCAATCGATTGAGAAACTGCCCGCCGCCCGAATGACCGATCAGCGAGTACGGCATGTCGGCTCGTCCCTCTCGCTTACGTATCGCATTCGCAATTTGATTCACATACTGGCCAGTCCGTTTTTCGGGCGAATTGGCTTTTCCGTCGACGACGATTCCGCCGTGCTGGTATGCCGGTATCGAAAAGGTCTGTTCATCAAAGAGCGGTGCGACAATCATTGCCCCAAGCCGGTCGCCCATCGATATCGAGTGGTCTCGATACTCCTCGGCATTCCGAAGGACACCATGAAACACCATGAGCATTGGTCCGTCGCGAAAGTCATTCGGTTTGTAGACGAACAACTTCATACGAACTCCGCCAAGCTGTACTTCTACCATCGACTTTCCCAAGGGCAACGGATCGGCCGAAAAAAGTCGCAGATCTTGGTCAAACTCAGATGCGTTGTTAAGAATCGCCGTAACCGGTTCGTCGAGCTTTTTCTGCTGAGCTTGGGTAGGCAGGACTAACGCCATCAATGATATAATTCCAAAACTGACATTCACTGTAAATCTCATGATCTATCCATCCAAGAGTAACAAAGGCTTGAGCCAACGACGTAACCGTTCTCCAATGTCATTCTGCCCACGGAAAGGCGATTATTTTGAACATCGCTTCCGCAGCTTCTTTCCGTGTCAGATTTGCACGAGGACGGAAACCTTCGACATCCGATCTTAGCAAACCTTCACGACAGGCGGCAAACACTGCGTCGCGATTATGCAAAAGAATAGCTTGGAGGTCCTTAAGTGTGGTAGGTTCGGTAGACAGGACTGTGGAACGATATCGCTGGGCCAGCTGAATAAGCACGGTGGCTGACTCTTGCCTCGAAATGGGGTCGGAAGGCCGAAAAGAGCCATCATCCGTTTTCATAAGACCCGCTGCTACAACGACAGCGATTTCATCTGCCTCAGGTGAAGTGGAGAGAACGTCGTTGATTACGGGAGGACTGTTGCGTGCGGGCTCTAAATGAATGACCTGTGCAATGGCGCAGGCCAGTTCGCTACGTGTTATTGGATCATTCGGCCGAAATAGCCCCTGGTCGTTGGCGAGCATGATTCCCCGAAACAAAATCCCTTCCAACATCGTTCGTGCTGGCCCTTGGGGAATGTCTATTGGCAAAGCTGTCTTAGGCTCTCGCAGCGTGAGCGTCACAGGCTCGATATCCAGACGTACGTGAGTCACGGATGTCTCAGTGTATCCCTCCATGGTTCCTCTATAGCCGCTTGTTTGGTCGGTCTTTGAAAATGTATACCGATAACCATGGCCGTAATTGCGGTTGTGCTTGAGTGTGATTCCGATCTGCTTACGACTGACATTGTCTCCTAGGCCTGATATCAACGCGTGGAGAACGGCACCACGGCCGGCAATATCCGGTATCTGGAAATTCCCATTGTTACGTTCCTTTCGCGCCTCAATTTGTTTCTTGCCGGAATGCACGCTGGCCTTGCCGGTTTTGGGGTCAAAGCGGTCTCCCCGTCCAAGACAAGTGAGGTGAATGCCCGTGATCGAACATCCCAATGAACTGTCCTGGCACGTCGCGCCGGCCGTATCGACAATCGTTACGTAGCCCGGACCGAGGATCTCCATGCTGCCGTCGGTCGCCACGGCCAGGGCGGCGTCCTCGTCGATTCCAAATCCGAATCGGATCTGTTCTTCGATCGCCGCACGAGCTAAGCGCCCTAATCGCCCGCGGTATTGGCTGAAATGCTGGTCGACAATCCCGCTGCGAAGAAATCCCAGCCCGCGTGTCACCAGCAAACCACGGCGGGCCGGTTGATCAATCGACTTGGTCAATCCGAAGTCGAGTGCATCCATCCCATCGTCGAGCGAGTCATCCGGAAAGCCCGACACCGAAATCATCGTTTCGCTCTGCACAGCCGCGCCAGCGCTGGTGCCGGCGATTACTCCGCCGCCCTGCCATATCGCGTAAATCTCCTGCAAAACGGCCGTCGGCGCGCCATTGGGCTTCAACAAGGAACGGGTGATGCGAGTTTGATCTCCCCCGCCAAAGAAAACTGCCGTGCAATCGCGGATCTGTGTCACCACTGCCGGGTTCTCCGCCTGCACGGCCGCGTTCTTCACCGTCAAATCGATGATCTGAATTTGCTCGGGCCGAACACCATAGGCGCTCAATCGCGCGACGAATCGCGAGGCGCTGAGCTCTGGGTTGGCACTGGCGGTCGGAAGGTAACCGATCCGAATACGCCCGTTGACCTTCGCCCCTTCAACCAGCTTTTCCAAGGCGGGGCAATACGGCGGAAGTCCGCCGCCCTCGATTATCAAGGAAGTCCGAGTTTCGTCCGCTCGGCCAAGGCCTGCGGTGATGAGGATCAACGGGACAACGGCAAAGCGACACCGGACATGCATGACGTGATCTCCCGAGCGAAACTTGAAGAGTTTCGACCGACTGAATATCGGTCTATAAGATACTAGCGTCATTCGACGTAGGATGAGGCGCGCGGCTGAAAGTTTTTTTAGAAAGGTGATTCGTGCCTGAATCGTGTTGCGGCTTGTGACGCTCGGCCATCGCTCTTTCCTCTGTCAAAATCGCAGAGATCTCTGCCGCAGACGCCGCCTCGCACAACCGGACCTTTGCGTCGAAACTCCCCGTCGCCAGTGCAGCAGCTTCCCAAGCCCGGCGGCGTGACGGACCAGCGTGTCCAGGCCGTGGGACCGGATCGCTTTTACTTGGTCTGATTGCGGGGACGGTAAACCTTTGATGATCTGTGTTCAAAACCCAAACACTCGACAAGGTTGCACGCAATCGAGTGCAGCCAGCGTCCCATTGCCGTTCAAGGGTGGCTGATCGGTAAACTTGGGCCTATGTACCACAGCCGCAGTGTTCCCTGCCTTTGGTCGTTCTGCAGGTGCCTCTCCTACCCTGGCAACTTCCCGGGCTGCCGCAGAACTCCGATCCGCACGCACTTCCTCCTCGGGTTGAGTTCGTACTCGCCTCGTTTTTCACCGGCACTGGCACCCCTGCCGAGGCCAGCCGTTTACCGTCGGGGCTGAATGCGATTCTAACGATTGTGGCGTGTGGTTTAATCGTGAGCGACTCCTGGCCTGTGGTCGCGTCCCAAACCTTGACTGTATTTTCCTTGCTAGCGTACCCACTTGCCCAGGCCAGCCGTGTACTGTCTGGATTAAACGCCACGCTCCAGACTGGGCCCGCGTGTTTTATCGTGAGCGACTCCTGGCCCGTCGCCGCGTTCCACAGCTTGACTTCCCCGAGAAAGCTCGCGGTGGCTAACCGTTTACCGTCTGGACTAAACGCCACGCTATTGACTGGGCCCGGGTGTTTTATCGTGAGCAACTCCTGGCCGGTGGCCGCGTCCCATACATTGACGGTTCCATACCAATGCCCTGCGGTTAACCGATTGCCGTCTGGGCTAAAGGCCACGCTCTCGACACTTCCTGTGGGAACTTTAAGCGTGAGCGACTCCTGGCCGGTCACCGCGTCCCACAGCTTGACGTGTTGCCCGCCCCCCGCGGCCAGCCGTTTTCCGTCTGGGCTAAACGCCACGGATTCCACCCGGCCCACGTCTCCTTTCATCGTGAGCGACTCCTGGCCGGTGGCCGCGTCCGATACCTTGACGGTTTGATTCCCACCTAACGAACCCGCCGATGCTAACCGATTACCGTCTGGGCTAAATGCAACACTCGAGACCCAGCCCGTGTCTTCTTTCAACGTGAGCGTCTCCTCGCCCGTGGCCGCGTCCCACACCGTGACTGTATTGTGATAACTTACTGCGGCCAGCAGTTTACCGTCCGGGCTAAACGCCACGCTCGAGAAACGGCCCCCCGTGTGTCCTTTCAACATGAGCGACTCGTGACCAGTGGCCGCGTCCCACACGCTGATCGTGTGGCCATCGTCGGCCGTCACCGGAGTCACGGCAGCGCTGTTGTCCGGTTCCTGCTCGGCCATCAGCAGGCTAGCCAAGGCGACGGACATTACGACCTGGCCCATCGCAGGCAACATCGGCGATGCTGCCGTGGCGGTTGCAGGCTCGTATTGACAGCAGCAAACGTGCCCCCCGCAATAACTGGCTCGCTTGGCCGCCACTTTGGTTCCGCAAGAATCACAAGGCCCCGCGGTGCAGGACGGCGCTGAAACCACCGGCGGTCGTTGTTCCGTCTTGGCTATCGGGTCGTTGTCTGCGGATAAGGTGACGACGATCAAAAAGCCAATTAAAAAGCCAATTATTGTCCCGGTCAGAACCGAGAATCGTTGTAAGAGCATTTTCTTTTCTCCAGTGGAGGTTAGAGGGGGTGTGGAGGGTGTGGAGGGCGGAGGGGCGGAGGGCGATGAGCAAGTTCTTCAAGGGGACCACGTTGTTAACCAAGGCCTTGTACCCCTTGTTCGTGATCGCACGCACAGTTCACAGATCGCTACGCGACAGACGAATAGCTGGATTTGTCTTATTTTCCGCAGTTTTTCCCCTTACCTTTCTCAGAAATCTCTCTGTTTTCAACATAACTAATTTTGGTTTCAGGTAACGCGGTCTTTAGCGCCCTGTGGCCAGCGTCTGAGACCTTAGTGTGGAAGAGGGACAACGATTTCAAGTTTTTCAGGTCCTTCAATACCCGTAGGCCCGATTCCGTAACCTTGGTGTTCTTAAGGGAAAGCGATTGCATGTTCCTTAGTTCCTGCAACTCCCTCAGACCGACGTCCGTCACATTTGTGTAAATCAGGGACAGTGACTGCAGATTCTTGAGCTCCTTCAACTCCGTCATGCTGGCATCTGTCACATTGCCACCGGTGAGGGTTAACGACTGCAAACTTTTCAGTTCTCGCAACTCCCTTAAGCCCGCATCCGTGACTTTCGTATGGCTGAGATTCAGCGACTGCAAGTTCTTCAGTTTCTGCAACTCCTTGAGGCCAAGGTTCGTGACTGCGGTTAAACTGAGGTCCAGCGACAGCAAATTCTTCAGTTCCTCCAACTCCTTCAGACCAACATCGGTAATCTTTGTGTAGCTGAGGCTTAGCGATTGCAGGTTCTTTAGTTCCTTTAAATCCGCTAGTCCAGCGTCCGTGACCTTGGTGTGGGCGAGGCTCAAGGAATCCAGGTCCTTCAGCTTCTTCAGCTCTGCAAGGCTGGAATCTGCCACGTTGACACCGGTAAGCGTCAATGACCGCAAAGTCTTGAGTTCTTGCAACTCCTTTAGGCCAACTTCCGTGACCCCAGTGTTATTTAGGCTCAACGACTGCAAGTTCTTAAACTCCTTCAACTCCGTGAGGCTGGCATTTGTCACGCTGAGATTGGCGAGGTCCACAGACACGACAGCTTGGTCAGGACGCTGGTTGTCCGTTGTAATATGCCCGCCAAATCCGTTTATTGTCTTTAATGCCTTCGCTTCATCGGCTCGGCCATCCGTTGCGTGAACGAGCAGGCCCAGTATCAGAATTCCAAAAAATTTTGATCGTGGTCGGAACATTTTCTTCTCTCCTAAAGAGGGGTTCGTGGCACGTAGCGATGACTTTGCGAGGCACAGTAGCCGCTTCAGCCATCGCCGCGGTGCGAATCAGGATTTGGTTCAACTGATTCCTAAGCGACAACTTTTGTCTGTTGGGGCGCAAATCTTTTTTATATTCCAAACAATTGTGAAAATGGATTCGCGAAAGGTCGATTCGCGTTCGTTCGTCACAATCGTGGAAATCTCTTGCGTAGTTGCTGTATTCACGCGACCCTCTTCGAAAGAGTGAACTTCCAATTGTTTAGAATACAAAACAAGCCTGACAGGCATAGAAAGTAAAGCAATCGCTATCGACAGCATCAAATTTTACTGTCGGACAATTGCAAGTTCCGGGACCGATGATTCCTCCAAATCCACGTTGATTGTTGTGTGCCTATTCCAAGTGAATGTTTTGTCGCATTCATTTGCTGGATCGTTACAGCGACTCAAACGTGAACGACGTATTTGCCGACCCGTCCTATCCAGCAACTTTAAATCATAACTCGGTAGTTCTGCAACCACGACGCTGGCAGTCCAGCTAAAAGTAGTATAAATACTCAGTTGATATTGGGGATCTTTGGACGAGTGATAGGCGTGTTGTGGTGGTTGTGATGTTATTCGCATATCGAGTCAAGCCTCGCAATTAGAAGTAACTTAT
>JAYTVL010000053.1:0-32243 GCA_043744075.1 Pirellula sp.
CGACTTCCTCTATTGCGGTACGATTTCGGCGGATGGAAAAATTATTGCAGCCGGAGGCAAGGACGGAGTCCTCCGAGTATGGGATTTCGCTTCCGGACAGCAACTTCATAGTTTCACGGGACGGGAGTGAATGGCATGGAGAGTCTAGCGGGGGACTTGACTGGAATGCTTCAAATACCAGACAAAAGCATCCTCGATTTCTGCCGATGCGAGGCGATGAATTTGAATCATTTGCACTGGAGCTCGTCTAGTCGACTGAACAACTCTGCTGCAGAAATCGAGTCGTCCATTGATGCACGACGGCGATTCAATTCTTCGACGAGATTTGGATCGTCAATTGACATACCGGGCATGGGCTCTGCGACCGAATCCAGTGTCTCGGTCGCGAGGAGAATGCGGTCAGCGTCTGGAAGTGACAAGGCCGATTTGAGTATTTCGTCGTGTGGGACAGACATTAAAACCTCCGGGGACAGAACTTTGCAGCGTGCCTTCAACCTACCAAAAAATGCGAGCCAAGTCATCGTTGGTGATTTGATCAAAGTGAATGCGCATCACTTTCTGGCGAAATCGTGCAGGGCTGCACTGTAGCACTAGGTCAATCAATTCCTCATCACTCGCGGTAAAGCTTACTGCGTTAACTTCCAAAAATATCAACGCCGACTCTAGGCCCACCCGCTTTTTTCCGTCGACGAAAGCTCGAATCAATCAAGACTGAACTCGATAGTAACGATCTATTACTCGCTGACTTTCCGGAAGTCTGCTTTCCAATTCACGCCCTAGACGGCATCTCCAATCGAGCCAATGGCCAGCTATTCAAAGGCAATCGCACTCACGTCGATTGGACGGCGAAGGAAATTGTTTTGCCGACTATCGCAGACAGCCCAGCCAGTGGGGCGATTATTAGGGTGGCTGGAATCACCGGTCGCATTCGAGGTCAGAAATTTAAGAGGCCAGACGGAAAATCGGTGCGTCCCTCGCTGGTGGTTTTGGACGACCCTCAAACTGATGAAGCGCTGGACGTCGACACGCCCATCCTTACACCCTCTGGTTTTGTACGAATGGATGACTTGAAAGTTGCTGATATAGTCTATGATGAGCATGGCAGGCCATGCCACGTGCTGGCGACAAGCCCAATAATGTACGACCGGGAGTGCTATCGGGTCACTTTCGATGATGGATCATCGATTGTTGCCGATGCACGACATCGGTGGTCAACAAGTACGGCGCTGCAGCGAACCAATGCTCGCCGCAGAGTAAGTTGTTCTCATTCGAGAACGGCTCTATTGCCGGAACGCCAGGCAGAACGGCTCACTTGCTTGGTAAGCACTGAAGGAATGCTCGATTCTTTGACCGCTGAGGGGGGACGCAACAATCACTCAATCCCGCTTGCCGGTCCAATCCAGACGAGTGATTCAGTATTGCCCATTCCGCCCTACATATTGGGGCTGTGGTTGGGAGATGGGGACCGAAGATCTGGTTGCATCACGACCATGGACGAAGAGATCGTGGATTACATCGAACAAGAAGGATTTAACATCGGCAAACGAGGCTGGAGTTCGGATCCCTCCGCAGGTCGAGCTTGGAGTTGCACCATCCTGGGCCTTCGCGGCCAGCTAAGGCGTGCGGGTTTGCTGGAAAACAAGCATGTTCCAAACGGCTACTGGACTGCTTCATCCAACCAGCGTTTGGCACTCTTACAAGGACTCATGGACACAGACTGGTCGGTTACAAGAGGAACGCGAGGACGCAAGGGCACACGCCTTAAATTCTCGAACACCAACCGACAACTCATCGATGCCGTACTTTTCCTCTGCAACTCCCTACGCATCAAAGCCAAATGCCATCCGATCACGCAGAACCGGCCGGGAGCCTTGCCAGGCTGGATCGTCACCTTCGTTACAAAAATACGTGTGTTCCGTCTCCCTCGTAAGTCCTTCAGAAACGGCGGCAATTGTGAAAACAGGAATAGCGTGCGTCGGTTCGTGTGCTGAAATGGAAATCCCCTTGGTAACCCCAGTATGTTTCCGCACAATTGAGGTCAATCGTATTACTCGCCGCTACGCCAGCAGGCGACGGCAGCTTCGGTTGCTGCTCTGTAGTTGCTCCCTCCGCTACTTTGCCGCTGACTCGATAGAAGGACTCAGTGCTAGCCGGAACCCCAACGCGGGGACTCGACGCGTCGGTTCGAGCGAGCCACGGTTCGCTGACCGGCAAAGCGCGGCATCGTCGTTCCAACCGCCACCACGGATTACCCGGAGCGAGCCCGTAGCTGCACCTGGAGGATTTGAACTCGACCCGTAACTCCCACTCCAATCGTGGCACCATTCAAACATATTCCCGTGCAGGTCGAATAGTCCCGCAAGGTTTGGACGGAGCGTACGTGGAAGATGTGTCTGACGAACGCTGTTGGCATGAAATCTTGTGTAGCGATTGAGCAGACTGTCATCCCCACCGAAGCCATAAGTCGTCCGGGTCCCAGACCTAGCTGCAATTTCCCATTCTGCCTCCGTAGGCAGCCGGAATCCTCGTTTCTCAAGACGCAACGGCCAGTTCCGCGGAGCACCGAGCGCTGCAGGAATAGTATCGGCTGCAAAAATATTGCTGTCCAGAGATTGCGGATCCGCGTAGCACTGTTCATCGTTTGACAAACCTGCTTGTGCCGTCAGCCACCGGCAATACCTAACGCTGTCATACCAGGATGGCTCCACCATGGGATGTTGGAGCGACGGGCTGTATTGAACGATGTCATCGATTATCGCGACGGCTGAAGCTTCAAACTCGGCCCGAGTCACTTCGCGATCCAGCAAAGCAAAGGGCCGTGAGATCTGCACTGTGTGACGCGTCTCATTCGCTCTTCGGCCCGGTTCATTTCCGGGCGAACCGATTTGGTAGTCGCCGGGTGGGATGACGACATACGTCTGAAAGAATGTCTGATCGCCCCCCGGAATCGCCAGCGTGAACCATTCACGGTCAAGTGAATAAGGCAACGGGGTTTGATCTACCTCACGGACCACTTCGGTTTGACCCCATTGCCGTAACAACCAACCCGCTGCTCCATGTACGCCAGAGCTGGGATTATTGCGATAACTGTTGGACAGTTGTTTAAAGAGCGGTTCACGGCGAGATTCAGGGATCTCATTGAGGGCAAATTCACCCAATGCTAATAGCAACGCGTACCTTGCAGATACGTTGCGACTGTTTTCCTCGCTCACGCTTCGGGTTGGGACAATGTTGCCGCCCCTTGACTCAACTATCAATTGCAACATGTCCAGCAACGCGTCGACGCCAATACCACGAGGGCGGCTACCGAAGATGAACTGTGTCTGTGCTTCCGGGTCATCCGTCATTTCGAATACGGGTAGCACTTTCTCACGCTCGCCCAGACGCAGCAAAGTCACCGCAGCATTGGCGCGGCGTTGACCAAAGACCACACGCTCAGCCGATCCGAGTTCGCTCTCTGGCAATGTTGCCGCGATCTTGCTGAGTCCCTCAACCGTAGTTTGTAAGGGGCTGGCCGAAACAAGCGGATAAAGGACTGAAAATTGTTCGAGGTTCGCCACTACCAGCAGTTGTGACAATTTCGCGATGTCACCCGCTGCATAATCAGCAAATGCGTTAGCAGCGCTCAGTCGCAGACCGTCGGTCCCTTTCGGATCCGCAAAGATTTTCTCGAGTTCCCCTAATAGTTGAGCACTGATCGGACGCAGGTACTCGCGCAACTGCAGTTGGAACTCGGCGTTCGAGGCAACTAGTTGTTCCGCAACAAATTTCAAATCCTGCTTGGTCCACCATTTATTTTCCGATTCAGGGACATAATCGGCTAGCGCCAACGCCGAGCGGAATCGGCGTTGAGTAGCACCTTTTTCGTCGCGCAAGATGTCCCGAAATTCTTCTGTGAGCTCTTTGGCCCAAGGACGCAATTGCTGACGGATAGGACCGACATAGACCACCTTGTTATTGAGAAGTTCGTCTACCAGCTGATCGCGGAGTGAAGAATCGTTAGAGACCATTGCTAACCGTGCATGCAGTTGTGATCGTTTTTCATCGAGCGTCGTTGGTTTAGAGGATAGATACGACGATAGATGCGTCGTAGCGACCTTTTTATTTGAGTCGAGTTTCTTGATGATGTCCCCTACTTTATTCGGATCTGCGCTAACAAGTTGTCCTACCAGACCCTGGATACGAGTCACTTCCTGCTGTCGAACAATTTCGTCGCGAGCGATCCATCCAATTGTTGCAATTGTGATCAAACCCAATGTGGCCAATCCAGATCGTAAACCATGGAGATTCGTCGCCAGTCGCATCATAGCTTGTTGCGGATCTGTCCAGTGCTTTTTGTCCGTGAGAGTGCTGATGCTTAGCCATTCCCACATGGTTGGTAACTGTTTTCTATCATGAGCGGAATTCCAGGCCGATGCACGTTCGGCCAACTTCAGTTCCGCTCGACCCTCGCGTGTTTCGCGTTGCTTGCGAGTCAGCCAATCCCGCAGCGAATGGACCAGATAGTCGTGAGTGAGTTGAAAATACTTTTGTCCGACTTTTGTCTGCGTGACCGAGTCTTCACTCAACTCTCTTCCTTCGGGGTCGGTCGGCGAGATGAGCCGAATTTCACTGTCCAAAATACGCACTAGATCGTCGAAGTCTTTGGGGCGGTTGCGGTAGCCGGACGCTTCCAGCAACTCAGTATAGGACCGCATGTAGCCTTTGATGTCTGTTCCGGATTCGGGCAGCAGATCTCTCAGGACTGCTTGGGCCGCTTTTTGGTGATAGCGATGCTCGGGCGGTGAAGTAGATGAACTGAATGTCTCCTCTAAGAATGTAACCCCGACACCTTTCGTGCCTCCTACTTCCTTGAGCGTCGAGGGGATCCATGCCTTCCCCTTCATCATGTCCGCGAACAGTGCCAGCCGGACACAGATGACCTTGCCTTCTTCGGCCAACGCTGAAGTGGATTGTTGGATAAAGTCTTGTTGCTGCTTGTTCAGTTCACTGAGATTGTCCGGCAGGGTGCCCAACGCTCGCCCAAATGCCGCCAGTACTTTCTCAGCATGCGGGATTTGAAAGAGATCGACAGCGGCTGAGTTCTGGCCTTCAACCAGTCTGACTTCCAACTCCCGCATGAAGCGAATCACCGCCATCCAGAAATCGTCCCGAACCATAACAATGCATTGGATTCGGCTCCCTTCGCACTGCCGCAAGGCTTGAACAAGATCTGTGTTCTCTTGTTCTTTCTTGGCGTGCAACCACTGCTCGAACTGATCGAGTACAATCAGCACCTTTTTGCCGTCCGGGATGCCGTGGCCTCGACGCAACGCCGTCAGTGTGTCTTTGAGGCTTAACGTGTCATCCAATGCCGGACATCGCTTTTTCAAACCATGTAGCAGGCGAGTTTCGGTTTCCTCCGGTGTGGCTTCGATGTATACCGAGATTACATCCTCGGATAGCCGAGGCAGCAATCCCGCCTTGACTAGTGACGACTTTCCACAACCTGATGGTCCACAGATCAAACCCACCGAAAACGTGTTATCGGGATCGTTTTCCTCGATGCGAGTCTTCCAGAACCGCAAGCTGTCAGGCAGTCTGTCACGATCACGGGGACCGGGAAGCAGTTCCAGAAAGAAATCGGCATCGTGAGAATCAAAGGACCGCAAGCCCTTAGGAACAATCTTGATGGGTTGGTTGTCGGACGAACCCAGGTTCATGGCCGCGGACGAAGCAGCGACGGAACCGACCGAGGTTGAGGCGGATTTCGGGGTGTGAGTTTCAGCAGCCACCGCAGCCATACCGCCTGGCGACGTTCCACTTTGGATCACCGACTGCTCGGCTAAGAAATGTCGCAGGTCTTCAGCCATCTCAAATGCCGATGAATAACGCTCGCTTGCTCGTTTCGCCATCGACTTCTGGGATATACGTTCCAATTCCTTCGGCAGCTTCTCATCGAATTGTCGCAACGGCCTTGGCTCGTAACTGGTCACTTGCTCCATCAGTTCGGCCTGCGTGTCTCCCCGAAAAGGTTGACGCCCGGCCAGCAATTCGTAGAACACAACACCCAAACTGAAAATGTCGCTGCGACCATCGACCCGATGTCCTTCACCACGAGCCTGTTCGGGGGACATATAAGCCGGTGTGCCGGCGTTCTTCGGACCTTTGCCGGCATTCTCTTCCCGCAGAGCCAGACCAAAATCGACAACGTAAGGTTTGCCGTCCTTGTCGATCAATATATTGCCTGGCTTGATATCTCGATGCACGATTCCGTGTTTGTGGGCATAGTGCAGCGCTTCCGCCACAGTGGCGATGAGTTCGGCGGAATCACTGTACTTGAGCCTACGCTGCTTGAGCTTCGTCGCGAGATCAGTTCCTGGGATGTACTTGGAGACGATGTAGCAGGGACAGTCGTCCGTGTTGCCGACATCATGAACCGGGACTATGGCGGGATGGTCCAGATTTGCGACCGTGCGAGCCTCAGCCAGATACGCGTCCGCATCCTCGGGCTTCGAGATCAGACTGGCGTGCGGCACCTTCACCGCGACGAGTCGATTCAGTTGCTCGTCATGCGCCAGATAGACTATGCCGAAGCCTCCTTTGCCCAAGACCTTTTCGATGCGGTAGCGTGCGATCCGCAGAGGATGTTTGCCAGGCTCAGCGTCACCTGTATTCTGCAACGCATCAGCCGGCGACTCATCGGAGTCGGGCTCGAAACTCTGCGTTGCTCCTAAAGGGTTTTGGTCGGCCATGTTCGGAATCGTTCGTTGACTGCTCGTCATTGCTATTGCGTCGGGACAGAGCGTCCTGTAACTGGAGACCACCATGATAGCATCTTACCGGCGGCATTTGATTCAAATCCGTAAACAATATATTCAACGACTTGCAAATTGAATAAACATCGCTGCGTTGATCTGCACTTCCCAAACCGTGCTTAACAGCTTCCGGCGCGGCAAACTCCAAATCAGCCTCACTGAGTTTCGCATTGGGTGACAACGTCATTGAACCTGAAATGCGGGCTAAGTCGAAGTCAGTAAAAACGGGCTGGTTATTTGCGCCAACGAGCAACGACGAAGGTGAGATGTGGCGATGAACGAACTGGACATCTCGCAATCCAGTGGTGTGCAACTCTGCTAAGGCATCGACCGCTCGTTTGGCGAACTCACGCCGAGACTCAATTTCCCATCGGCCGTCTGCACACCTATCGGCAATTGCCGGAGCGCACGGATCAACGATTGAGAAGTACCATAGCTCACCAGGATACTGTGGCACTTCCTGATATGAATCCATGATTCGGGGAACAAAAGCTGACTTTTGAAGTTTTTGAAGCGTCTCTGCATGACGCCGAGCGAGATCTTCAGTTTTGGGATCGTCAGCCGCTGACAAGTCGTAGAGGTGGAGCACAATTTTATCGCGAGTCCGTATATGTTCGCCACGATATATGCGATGAAAACGGTCGGAGCCACTGCCGACTCGCTCGAGATTTTTTGCGGTGGCGATACTTCTCACTTCACCGCTAAGAACGATCTTGCTGAGGGGCTGAAGCGTTTGACAAATACGTTCAATGTCACTTTCGCTCAAACTATTCAATAATCCTACTTCGAGCAGTTCTCTGACCTCTTTTAATCCAAAAAATGTCGAACCACTCACCTTTGGGCGATTCGTCGAATAAGTGACGCTGCCTCGCGTCAGCAGGAACTTTCCGACTAGAAAGCCTACGTCGATTCCAGTCTTGCCGATTTTGCTCGCGATTCGCTTGACCTTCATGGCAAGCTTGTTCGCTTCGTGAGCAACCGTTTTACGAATTCCTTTGACGTAGCTTGCGTCCAAATGCTTGGTTTCAATGACATGTAATCCCGATGGCCCGATCACGATCAGATCGACATCGTCGGGAACCGCCTGCGTGCTAACGGAATGCGGTACGTTTGAAAGGATGATCCAGCGTCCGGGAACCTTAGCTAAATCCGCCTTTATGCGTTCAACCGCCGTGCGTTCGCTTTCGTTCGCAAACTCTCCGCAAGGAAAATGTTGGACAGTCAATCTCTACCTCGAATCAATAGTTGCTGAATTGTTGGCGATTTTGGAAAAAGCTTGGAAGGCATGGTTTCAGTATTCTATCCGATTTGGTTCCGTTTACAGAGCATCCAAAGTATGGCAGCTGTTTGCTTTCCCCAGGCCCTTTAATTTCCGATGAGATGCAGAATTGCTCATTGTCGGGCCCCGAGATTGATCTCCGATTCCAGAACAGCCAAGCGGTTCATGACTTCATGGAATGAAAGTGGTTCAGCCAAATACATATCCCGCATAGCTTGATAATCTTGCCTTAATGAATCGACGCGTCTGTTAGAGGGGACGAGGCGGAACGATCCCGGTATCGCTAAATCGTATCGGGCCCATGAGCTGCCAAAGAAACGAGACTTCCAATCTACAACTCTCTTTCGCATCTCATCCAAGTGGATCGCTCTCTGTCCATCGGGATGCTGCGCTAAAGCGACTGTGTCAGCATAGTGACGCGAAAATCTGTCTGGAGTTGGTTTATCGTCCGGTCGATGACATTCCGCATGAAGGATCGTCGCCTTCTCCCAAAATGTACGCTCTATCCCCAGAGCGACAACATCACAGCTCCAGTCCTCAAAGAGCTGGGCAAAAGCGTCAGCCAACCAAGGTTTTACCTTGTGTCGTCCCGTAGGACGCTGCTCAGTCAATGAACCAAACTCCAGCTTCACGGAGCGCTTCAAATAGTCGAAACCAGAAGGTTGGGTCGTTGGATAATGGAACAATAGAACGGGCGAGTTGGTTTGTGAGTCAATTTCAAATTCGATGCGTTCAACACTCAGATCAATATCTTTAGCAGTGCTCAGTGCTCTTACGACTTGTTGATTCAGTTTAGGCATGACGAGGTCTCGCACCATTTCAATGCATGCGGTCTCAGCTCGCTTCATCCATTTGTTCGCTTGGTTGCGACTGGTGCCAGGCTCGGGCAACTTCAGGAATTCCGGTGAGAGCGACAAATCAATGTCTTCAGAGAACCGGTTGATTGCATCGAAAACTTTCGACAACGACGTGCCGCCTTTGAAAACCAGCGACTCGCCAAATTCACAACGAAATAGAATCGACAATATGTAGCAAACCCAGAAGTCCTTTTCCATGATCACAGGAGATACGCCTTGGCGTACGGCGGCTTCTTCAATCGCCCTTCGTCGCTGGGTCTCAGGCAGGCTTAAGAAACTTGAATTCATTGGCCGCCTCTCGGTGGCCGAGACTCTGCTATTTCGTGAAAGATCGGATGCATCCAAGCTGGGGCCAGAGCAAGGTCTTTAAGCAGGTCCTTTCGCCGCTTCGACGGAATGTTGGACTTCAGTTTGTCGATTCGAGCTTGCGTCACATGGTCTTTGCCCAGTGACCGAAAGGATTGGATAATCAAACCGGTCAGTCGTCCTGCCGTCGCCATATTGCGAGGCGTTGTGCGGCGAAGCTGGATCGTCATCGGCCCGATCTTTAGCGTTCGAGATTCGCCTTCAGTCAGGAACACAATCTTGGCGGGGACCTGTTCGGACAGGCCGAGTAAATTGAGTGCGTACGCCCCGGAGGGTTGCAATTTCATTTGGTCGCGTTGCGTCAGCGCCTTGGTAATAGCTTCGATCGTCGGCGACAGTTCGCCCAACAACGGATCCTCGATCGGGTAGTCGTAGACGCCTCGCGCCAGCCGCCGAATCGTTTTGGCTTTTTCAAGCCGATGAAGGGCAATTCCGACGGCTTGACGGCTGCCCAAATCCAGAAAGTTTGCTGGAAGAACAACACTGCCGCGTCCCCACCGTTTAATACGGGAGAAAACAGCCGATTCAATGCTGTCGGGAGATTTTTTGCCTGTCATGTTGTAACAAATACTACCCTGTTTTTGTTACAAGATCAAGAGGTTACATTGGGAGCATGGCAGAAGCGTTGCCGCGTTCGAAATAATCAAGCCGGATCGCCAGCAGCATTTGAGCCGTTTGTTGATATTCGACATTTTTTCTGGCGGTTATTGAAGTTCGAAGCGCCATCGACAAAACCACGCATCAGTTATAGACGTGCCCAGCTTGCGTGTTGGAACTGCGATTACGGATGGGTCAGCCAACCACCATAGGAGACAATGAGTATCCAAAAGCAACTTCATCGCTAATTCATTCCAAATGCTTCGCGGATCTCATTCGGAAGTTCGTCAAAATCCGGCGCAATGATTACTTGACCCTTTAGCCATCCGCCTTGACGTGGAGCAAACGATTCATCCATTTCATCTATCTCGGGAATTGCTATTTCAATCGTGACTTGAGTTCCCTCAGGAACCGTCAGTGGTTCGTTCGGAACAACGACTCCATTGTGAACAACACCTTGAACCACCATTTTCGTGTTTCCATTCCTCAAGCAACTCTGGGAGTTTATTGGCGCACAGCCTATCAGCATACGCGATGTGCCAAGAATTGCCATTTCAGAAAGAGACAGCGAAACGCATAATTTCCTCGAGCGAATCAGACTTTCGTGTGCGCAAGCAGAAGAAGACCAGCCGCTTCAGCGACACCCTCTTCGCACTTCATCGCTTCGTAAAGCGAACGCGCTTCCAGATTGCCTTCAATCGATTGAGCTCCGAATCAGCAATGGTCTTGCAAATGATCTGCCGCATGACTTCGCGGTCGACATTGGGAAAGAACTTCACAATGTCCGTCTTTAAATAGTATCCGTGGCTTCTAAGATAGGTTTGTGCGCGATCAATTGCCGCATGGGTTCCCAAATGCCGAGAAACGCGAAAGTATTGCGATTACGAAGCCAGTCGGAGATAAAAAACTCACCATCCTCACTCGATACGATTTCGATTGCCGTTCCTTGGACGTCGATCGCTGGATCGTCAAGGAAAGACCCTTCGATCTTCTTCAACCATCCTTGCTTGGAGGACTGATTCTTCGCTTTCGTCTTCAACTCCTCGATTTCTTTTTCGACCTTTGCAAGTCTTTCCTCAACGCTAGCCATGCTCTTTTCCTCACTAAAACCGATTGTCCGATGAACTCTAATTGTAACGATCCTGGCCTCGATTGGGAAAGGTCGATCCGATGCCGATAGATCCAAGAAAACTAAGACGAAGCAAGCTATGTCGTTTGCTCAAATCGACGAACGTACGCGAATCCAGCACGCCATGAATCTGAAGCTTCAGGACGAAGCAGCATTCTTACAGAATACCAGTACCAACCTCTGCCTGCCGAAACGGTAGTCGACGGCATATTGAACGCCGATGAAGTCGCTCGCAAGTTCAACCGATTGGATCGCCATTGCATTTCGATCGGGTGGCGGTGCCAGTCGTCGGATAGCAGATGTAGAGACGTTTGCCAGGGCAACGTTCTCGAGCCCAGAGGTATGCCGCGAGTGTTTTGCCACTGCCGCAACCCGCTTTGACGAGAGTAACTTCTGATGCATTGGTAGCAACTGCCGATTGAAAATCACGCAATGTGTGCTTCACGCCACCGATCGTTAATCGATCCTCAATCAACTGAGTAAGCTGATCGGTTTTGGGTGCCGCCGAGAGACTATCGCGAATGAGTCGTTGCCATTGCGAATGCGATGCGGTCCCAAGGGATGATGTCGGTAGAGCAGATCCGGCAACGTCCGCAGCGACCAACGTGTTTTTTACCGCAGCCAACATCCCAACGGATTCTTGGTCGTGTTTCAAGTCATGCCAATGGATAGTTGCTTCCGCTACAGTGGTTCGGATTCGCTCGTAGATGTCGCTCTCCGCAGAGACTGAAACGGTCGCTAGGCAAACCTGGCAGTCGATCTCACCAAGTTGCTTGGCCACCAATTGAAGAGACAACTTTAAGTCCTGAATCCATTCGGCTTGCTCGCCAAGACGGGCTGGATGAGATCGTGAACAACATTGGACAAACGTTTCTGGGCCTCAGTATCGGCTGTGCTCGATGTCATGATCACAAGTTCGATCCGGTAACGTCCATTGACTACTATGCAATGCAGGCAATGGTTGCGGGCGTCGAATTTGACGATCGGGAATGGCGATCCGAAGAGACTTCAAACAAAAAACGGCGAGCTGTGATGCTTCATGAGGAAGCCGCCGTCGTACAGAGATCCATCGACGAGTTCGTCCAGATTGCTCGGCCTAAAAGTGCTCCTAGGATTATCCGGTCGGACAAACATACCGTTGATCTCGAAAAGCAGTCTGCACGCATTGTCCGTTTTGAGATTCTCGATGCAAACCTTCATTCCTCACTGGGATTGATTGAACCCTGCATTGATGAGTTTGAAATCTATTCTGATGGAGAATCCGAAGGGAATCTTGCGCTCGCCTCGAATGGCACCAGAGTGACGGCATCTGGAAGTACAGAGTCGGGGTCGCATCAAGTTCGCTTCGTAAATGACGGAATTTTCGGGAACGATAGCAGTTGGATGTCGAATGCCAAAGGGTACGGATGGCTGCAATTCGAATTGCCCAAAGAGTCCAATATCACGCAAGTTGCATGGGGCCGTGACCGAACGGGTAAGTTCGACGACCGTACGCCGACTGCCTATCGCATTCAATTGGGTGAAAGTACCGACAAGATGCGAGTCGTTGCTGAGTTACTTCCAGAACGGCCTGCAGTGGATCTTAAGCGAATTCACGACCGGATTCCTAGTACGATTACCCAACGATTGCGACTTACCATCGAAGCGACCAATAGTCTGGAACCCTGCATTGATGAGATCGAAGTCTTCAATCAAAAGGGGAAGAACGTGGCTTTGCGTTCTTCCGGAGCTAAGGCGACCACGTCTGGCAATACGCTTGTCCCTGGCGTGCACGACCCAAGCTATGTCCATGATGGGATGTTGGGCAACGACCGAAGTTGGTTGGGTAATGAAAATGGCTGGGGTTGGATCGAATTAGAGTTCGCTAAACCCGAGGAAATTTGGAGCGTTGTTTGGAGCCGAGACAGATCCGGAAGTTTGGTAGATCGATTGCCAATCGAGTACACAATGGAAGTCGAAACACCCAACGGCTGGAATCGAGTTGCGGATTCCACAGACCGAAGACCTTGGCGTTCAGGAATGGATCTTGGACCAGCCTTCATCACCACGACGCTTGATCCCAAGGATGCAAAGCGAGCCAACGAACTGATCAAGGAACGAAATCGGCTTGACACTCAAATCAAAACGTTAGAACGAGACCAGCTCGTTTTCGCGGGCAAGTTCCGAACTCCGGACGCAATCCATTGGCTCAATCGTGGCGATCCGGAACAACCTCGCGATCTAGTCAAGCCGGCTGTTCCAGTCTTCTTGGGTTCGCTCCAATTGCCTGACACGAGCAGCGATCAAGAACGCCGCAGGGCTTTAGCCGATTGGATTGCCGACAAATCGAATGTGCTTACGGCTCGCGTTTTAGTCAATCGTGTATGGCAAGGGCATTTTGGTACCGGACTGGTTGATACGCCAAGCGATTTTGGCCGCAGCGGTTCCAAACCGACGCATCCGGAACTGCTTGACACTTTGGTATTCAATTTCCAACGCGAAGGCTGGAGTTTGAAGCGGCTGCATCGCGAGATCGTGCTAAGTGAAACGTACCGTCAGTCTTCATCTATTGTCGGACGCGAAGATGCCATGAAGCAAGACGCCGATGCTCGTCTTCTGTGGAGGTTTCCAAGCCGAAGACTCGATGCGGAAGAGATCCGTGACACAATGCTGGCCATGACCAGCGAACTTCGATCCGAAATGTATGGCCGTGGGTTCAGCTTGTTCGATCAGCGTGGCGGCTTGAGTGGCTTTAATCCGGTCGAAACATTTTCTTCGGATGGAATGAAGCGAACGATTTATGCGCACAAAGTTCGGCGCGAGCGAGATGCAATTTTTGGCGCGTTCGACTGTCCCGATGCTGGTCAAAGTACCGCCAAACGTCGGGAATCGACGACTCCAGTCCAAGCACTCAACCTATTCAATAGTACCTTTACCCTCGATCGTGCCAAGGCGTTTGCAAAGCGAATACAAGCTGAAAGTGGCACGGACTTGAACGAGCAGATTCGAGTCGCTTACAACATTGCAGTGCAACGCGAGCCAACGGCGATCGAGCTGTCGTCTGCTTTTGGCGCCGTCCAAACATATGGACTGGAACCGTTATGCCGCGCATTTTTCAACTGCAATGAGGTCATCTTCGTACCATGAGCAACGATTCAAAATCGAAGACACAATGGGCCGACCTCTGTCGACGTCGATGGCTTGGAGATAGTGCGACCGCATTGGGGGCCATTGCACCAACCAGTCTGATAGACAGCGAGTCCTTACAAGCATCCACACCCATCATACCAGCCATTGATCCAGCACGACCCTATGCTCCGCGTGCTTCGCATTTTCCGGCCAGGGCCAGAAATGTGGTGGTCATCTTCTGCGCTGGGGCAGTCAGCCAACTGGAAACCTGGGACTACAAGCCTGAGTTGATCAAGTGGGATGATAAGCCGTTGCCAGGCGGTCCGGCCGTCACTTTCCAAGGACCAGCTGGCAATCTGGCTCGCCCGCAATACGCATTTAAGCAGCGAGGGCAAACCGGAAAATGGGTGAGCGACATGATTCCCCATTTGGCCGAACTGACCGATGACATTGCATTCGTTCATTCGCTGAGCGTACCTGATCTGAGCGACTTGAGCACCGAGCCGGAACATATCCTTCGGATGTACGGAGCCGACGATACCAAGAACGGAGACAAAGCAGCCTTCGCCCGCAACTGCATTTTAGCTCGGCGCTTGATCGAACGAGGCGTACGTTTTGTTCAGCTGTTTAATGGCGCGTATGCGAGTGCAGGACGACTGAACTGGGATGGCCACAATGCAATCAAGGAACAGTACGACATCCATAGTGAGATTATGGACCAACCAGCCGCGGCGCTGATAAAGGACCTCAAACAGAGGGGCCTTCTCGAAAACACTTTAGTCGTATGGTGTACCGAGTTCGGGCGCATGCCTTTCTTTCAAAAAGGGGCCAAGGGACGCGATCACAATCCGGATGGCTTTACGTGTTGGATGACCGGAGCAGGGGTGAAACCAGGGGTCAGTCACGGCATGACTGACGAGTTTGGCCAAAAGGCGATAGAGAATGTCCATCCGCTATATCATTTCAACGCAACGATCTTGCACCTTCTCGGTTTGGACTATGAGCGACTAAGCGTTGAGCACAATGGAATCCAGCGACGGCTAACCAATGTCGAAGGCAAGTTGATCCGCGAGATCTTGGCTTAGGCCACAGGATTTTATTGGCTTTTCTGCAGTTGCAAGTAAAATAGCGTAGGTAAGCCTTTAAATCCGTCTTTCTGGTCCTCCTTTTTTTGGTACATGTCTCTGCATCGTCTACTCCGTTTTGAATCGCTTGAAAATCGACAGTTGATGGCGGTCGATTTTGCCGATGTTCCCGACCAGTCTGTTTTGGTTGGGTCCCCGTTGCATATTCCCATCGACGTCACAAACTCAGATAGCAGGCCGAACGAGGTGACTGTAACGAGCAGTGATCCATCGATCATCCAGGCTGAGCTTATCGCGAATCCAAAGTCGCTGGGTCTGACTGTGGAAAAGTATGGAAGTTTGGTCTTTCGACTTTTTCCGGACGAAGCTCCAAGGCCTGTTCGTCGTATTGAGGAGTTGGTGCAAAGCGGCTTCTACAATCGTACGCCCAGTCAGCAGATTACCTTTCACCGCGTGATCGATCAATTCGTCATTCAAGCTGGGGATCCAACCGGCACAGGGAGTGGAGGATCGACACTCGGTCGATTTGATGATCAATTCGATGTGGACTTGCAGCACAATCGGTCTGGCGTTCTCTCCTTTGCTAAAACCGAGGATGACACGAATGACTCGCAGTTCTTCATCACCGACGTCCCTACGCGACATTTAGACTTTAACCATTCTGTGTTTGGCCAATTGGTTGAAGGGGATGACGTTCGTAAAGCTATTTCAAAATCCCCCGTCGATGCCAACAATCGTCCTTTAAGCGATATTGTCATTCGCGAAGCCACGATCTTTGATGATCTTCAGAATGGACTCGTGCGATTGATCTCGCGCCAAAGCAGTGGTACCGTGACGATCACCGTTACCGTTCGAAACGCGCTTGGCGAGTCAGTTACCCGAAAGTTCTTGGCCAACGCCGCGCCGGACCATTTCAATAGCGGTCCCTTCCTAAACGACATTGCGGTGCCCGCAATAGCGCCTGGTGCGACGATCCAACTTCAGTTGACTTCGCAAGATGTCGAAGGAGATGCTGTCTTCTACGCTTCGGCAGCACAAGGGACTTTGGCGTTTCAACATACTCTCAACAGCGCAACGGGCTTGCTGACGATAACCGCCCCTGCAGTCAATTCGGGTATTCTCGACTTGTTCGTTGGAGTACGGCCTGTAACCTCTTCTGATACCGCAGACCCTTTTGACGTTCAGCGATTGCGTTTCGAGATCCATGTTCCGCCCGTTGCCACCAGCGACACTGCAATCGGAACTTTCGAACGCCCAGTGACCGTAAATGTACTTGCCAACGACACGAGCACCGATGGAAGTCTCGCTCCTGTCTCAGTACAGATTGTGACTCCACCAAACCAGGGATCTGTGCGAGTTTTAAACAACGGTCAGATCGAGTACACTCACTCCATTTCGACGCTGCAATCGGTCACGTTTCAGTACCGTGTCGCAAGCCAGTTCGGTCTGTTCGGCCAGCCTGCTACAGTGACCATCCTCATCCGTTCGGTGTATCAAAATCCGAAGGCGAAATTGGATGTGAATTCGGACGAACGAGTTGATCCATTGGATGTTTTGACTCTAGTCAACAGTATCAATCGCTTGGGATCAGTGCGTCTTCCATTCGATCGGCCCCCCAATGAAGCGTATCTAGATCCCGACGGAGACGGGTTCCTCAGTCCGTTGGACGTTTTGGAAGTAATCAACGCCATCAACAATCGCGGGTCTGGCGGAGCAGAGGGAGAAGCGGGGGTTGAATTGGGCGCTTTGGGGTCGAAGCCAAACATCGACTTCTTCTGGAGTCAGTGCTATGAAACGCAAGATCGATCCTTATCAGAGGGTAGCGAGCAATGGTTCGCGAAAGGTCGATTCCGTGTGCGTCAGTACTGGAGCGGGATTTAACATTCGATCATCCTGCGATCAACCATTCGCAACCAGCCCAGCCAACCTGCGAAACTGGCTGATTCTTAGTGGCGTTTGACAAACATCGCAATAACTTCCACTTGCTGTGAGAACAACCGGAGCGTATAGCCAAACGGTTCGACGGAAGCGATCAATTGAAGGCATGAGAATGAATCCATTCTTCTGCCTTCATTCTTCTGCCATTTTTTCCTAGCGTGCGTCACAAAATTGGGGGTGGGAGACGCCTGGGGACACACGCCATTTCATTTCCTGACACGTCAACAGCTGCAGATTCGCCGTTGAATTACGCTTTCGATTCCGCAATAAACAAGTTCGCCCACAAATTGCTGTGTCCCCTTGGTGTCCCTTCCCAGGCGAAAAATCCCCCCATTCCCCGCATCCGACCGGCGTTGGCCGCCGCCGCCGCGACCGAGGCTTGCTATAATCAGCACAAGTTGAAAAAGACTGCTCGATGTTTTCGTTTGCGAACCGACTCGATAATGAAATTTATATTGCAAATCATTGTTTTTTGCCTCACGCTTCTCTTGCGTTATGAAACTATTAACGCCGAGGATTTGACTTGCCTTAAGTCCGAGGTTGATGGAACGGGCAAGCCAATATCCTGGTACGAGCATCTTCAAAACGACGCCCGAGTGGCACTCGATCGAAGAACCGAAAAATTTGAGCAACTGAAATCGCCTGATCAGATTCTGGCATACCAAAAAACGTTGCGAGAATTGATGATAAAACAGCTTGGCGGCTTTCCCCAACGCAGTCCGCTCAACGCGCAAGTCGTTGGTCAACTAAAGCGAAACGGCTATCGCATCGAAAAAGTAATTTTCGAAAGTCAGCCGATGCACCACGTGACCGGCAACCTTTATATCCCCGAGGGAAAAGGTCCCTTTCCTGGTGTCATTGTTTCAAGTGGACACAGCCGAACGGCAAAAACCGCCGATTACAACCAGCGTTTCGGGATCATTCTGGCACAAAATGGAATGGTGGCACTCTGTTACGATCCGATCGGTCAAGGCGAACGATCGCAAATGATCACCGCTGATGGCAAACCTCAACACAGCGGGACGACGCAGGAACACTTTATGGTGGGAACTGGCTCAATCCTTGTTGGGAAAAACACAGCAACCTATCGAGTTTGGGACGCGATGCGATCGATCGATTACTTGGAGACTCGCGCTGAGGTCGATCCAAAACGGATCGGCATGACCGGTTGTTCCGGCGGTGGAACATTGACCAGTTACGTAATGGCGATCGACGATCGCGTTATCTGTGCCGCACCCGCTTGTTACCTCACAACGTTTCGTCGTTTGATCGATACGATTGGACCTCAGGATGCCGAACAGAATATTTTTGGTCAGCTGTCTTTTGGCCTGGACCATCCCGACTATGTCATCATGCGTGCTCCCAAGCCTACTTTGATCAGCTCGACATCCGGGGATTTCTTCGACATCGGTGGGTCTTGGGATAATTTCCGGCAAGCAAAACGTATCTACACTCGCCTTGGTGCTCCCGAACGTGTTGAACTCGTGGAAGCCGAAGGAGTTCACGGTGTGCAACCAGCAAACTTGGCCGCCATCGCTCAGTGGATGCGCCGCTGGCTAGTCGGACAAGACACGGTTGTTCCAGTTGTCGACTTCAAACTATTCGATATTCGACAGGAAGCTGAATTGCTGTGTACGGAGAAAGGACAAGTATTGTTGCTCCCGGGTGAGCGTTCTGTTTTCGACTTGAATGCCGAAATTGATCAGGCCCTCAAGGTTCAAAGAGAAAAAAATTGGAAGGCCGCGACCCGCGAACAACAAATCGACATAGTTCGCAAAGCGGCCGGTATTCGTTCACTCGAACAACTCTCTGCACCAACTTCGAACAAGGCCGGCAAAGTTGAGCGCGATGGATACCACATCGACAAACTCGTCATTCACCACGGCGTTGGCGTGCCGCTACCGGCATTAACGTTTCATCCCGTCGATCCGGACGAGTCTGCTTATCTCTATCTTCACGATGGCGGAAAGGCTGCTGGTGGTGCAGTCGGTGGGCCAATTGAGAAACTGGTAAAAGACGGATACGTCGTCGTGTCAGTCGATCTACGAGGTCAGGGCGAGACGGCTCATGGCAAGCCTGATTCTTTGCTTGGCGATTTGAAGACTTTCTCTTTGGCTTATCTACTAGGTCAGTCGGTCGTTGGCTCTCATGCAGAAGACATCTTGGCCGCCGGCAAATGGACTGCGGATTATAAATCGAAGAAGCCGCGAAACGTCCACCTGATTGCTGTTGGCCGAACTGGCGTTGCCGCATTGCATGCCGCAGCATTGAACCCCGACTTATTTACGACAGTCACTCTGCAAGACACACCCCGATCGTGGTCTGCTATTGCGGGATCAGAGGGGGGCGCTAAGTGGTTGACGACCACAGTCCATGGCGCACTGAATACATATGATCTTGCGGACTTGATGCATACTTTGCCTTCCGGCAAGCTCAGTCTCAAGCCTTAGGGCCGTGAGCATTTGTCCCAATCTTTCATCTCGCTTGCAATTCCTTGATAAAAAATCTGATTGCATTGCGATTCCAATATCGGTTAAGATATGAACATGCAACACAATCCTCACAATTCCCGATCCGAGTATCCCTCGCGGCGACAGGCAATGGTCGTCGGGGCTAGCGGACTATTGGGAATGTCGTTGGCTGAGTTATTGCGGGCGGAAGCTTGGACTGGCGGCACTTCGTCCAACAAGTCGGTCATCAATGTTCATCTTGATGGAGGCCCTCCACAGCATGATACGATCGATCCCAAACCGGATGCGCCCGAGGAAATCCGAGGTGAATTCCGCCCTATTTCAACTAAGCTCCCCGGTTTCCTCATTTCGGAGTTGATGCCAAAGGTGGCCTCGATCGCCGATCGAATCGCTTTCATCCGGTCACTAGTGGGTTCGGCTGGTGCGCATGACGCATTTCAATGTCAATCCGGTTTCCCTGCGAATGACCTGAAAGCCATCGGTGGTCGACCTGCTTTCGGATCAGTGATAACAAAACTGCGAGGCTTGCCAAGCGACCCGTTACCGGCCTTTGTCGACATGATGCAAGGTCGTCCGATGGTGCGTGACAGTGCACGCCCAGGATTTCTTGGCCAAGCTTTCGGTCCCTTCCGTCCCGATATGTCTAAGTACTTCAGTCGCGAACTCGAACCTGCGATGAAGAACGAATTGGCAGCACGTGGTCCGAATCACACTCTAGCACTTACGCTGAGCGATGGGTTGTCGTTTGAACGAATCAATGATCGCATGAACTTGCTGGCTAAGTTCGATAACTTTCGTCGCGACCTTGATGATCGGCGAGCCATGGAGGCGATGGATAAATTTAGCCAACAAGCGATTAACATACTTACCTCGGGTCGGCTCGCCACAGCGCTTGACCTGGACCAAGAGCCGCAATCGATACAAGATTTGTATACGCCAATCATTTCAAATCTAGGTCAGAAATCATATACCAGCGAGGACAATCATTCAGCAAAGAAGCTATTGCTCGCGAGACGTTTAGTGCAAGCCGGTGTTCGCTGCGTCAGTGTATCGTTCAGCGACTTTGATACTCATTCTAAAAATTTTCCGCGAATGCGCAATCTCATGCCAATAGTAGATCATGCACTGCATGCGCTGCATACGGATCTCGATGCGCAGGACATGTTGGATGACGTGACTGTTGTTGTATGGGGGGAGTTTGGACGGTCACCGAGAGTAAACAAAGAAGGTGGACGCGATCACTGGCCTGAAGTCGGTCCGGCCATGTTGTTCGGAGGTGGAATAAAAGGGGGCCGAGTTATCGGAGCAACGGATCGCCTTGGAGCCAAAGTTGTGTCGCGTCCTGTAACGTATCAAGAAATGTTTGCTACGCTATATGGCTGCTTGGGACTGGATATGCGTGCAACTTTGCAGGACCCGACAGGACGTCCACACCATTTGCTTGACAATGCCCAGGCGATTTCAGAAATCATTTAAAACCGTAGCATAGGCTGCTAGCCTGTGAAAAACAGCAGATTGTAACAGGCTAGCAGCCCGTTACTACGAAGAGACCTCTCCATGAAACCACCGTTTGCAACTATTTGTTTTGTTTTTCCATTGGTATGCTTCATCGCGAGAAGTTCAGACTTCCAAGACCTCCCCTTGGCCGAGTCGATAAAAGCAGTCAAGTTGTTCGAAGTAGACAGTTACTGCGAAGGGGTCGTTTTCGATTATCAAGGACGTGGCTACATTTCTTGGAAGGAAACCGTAACGCAGTTTGAATTAGATGGAAGCAATCAAGAGTTTGCAAAGACCGGAGCACCCAACGGACATAAGATCTTGGCGGATGGGACGCATTTGATTTGCGACGCCAGCCAGCACGCGGTCGTTCGATTAACCGCAGACGGAAAACCGCTGGAACCAGCTTCTAAGGAATGTGAAGGCAAACCGCTTCGTGGCCCAAATGACTTGACGCTTGATCCGACCGGCGGATTTTACTTTACAGACCCAGGTGAATCGTCCATCGAAAGGCCGATTGGTATCGTTCACTATGTTGACACTGCCGGAAAGACACACTTGGTCGCTTCAGGCCTAGCCTTTCCGAACGGTATCGTTCTGACCGAGGATGGCAAACGACTTTTGGTCGGTGAAAGCCAGTTCAATCGTATTCTCGAATACCCTGTTCAGTCACCGGGCAAAGTCGGTACGATGCGAGTCTTCGCCGACCTCCCAAAACATGCTAGCGGTAAATGGGAAGACAATCAGCCTGACGGTATGTGTCTGGACGCAAAAGGCAATCTTTATGTAGCGCACTACGGCATGCAACAAGTACAAGTTCTCGATCCGCAAGGAAAACTCATTCGACAATATCCTGGAGGAAACCGGCAAACCAGCAACGTAGCATTTGGTGGCCCGAAGCGTGAACAACTCTTCGTGACGGGCAGTATCAACGCCGACGGAAAACCAGGCGCTGTCTTTCGCCTTGATCTGGGTATCCTCGGTCGCGTCGTCCTGCCGCCGCAAAAACAATGAACTCATTCTTTCGATTCGCAGCGACGATCATTTGGATATCCAGCTTCGTGTTTATTTCGAACATTGCGTGGGGGCAGGCTCAAGATCCGGCTGCCATGATCCAGCGTTTCGACAAGGATTCCGATGGTCAAATTAGTCACGATGAGGCCCCGCCAAGGCTCAAAGAAATGTTCGAGCAGTTTGAAGCCCATCCGGATTCCGTAATCATGGTAAAAGGATCGGACGACTCAGAATCGCTTCAAACTTTTATTCAGACCGATGACGTTAAGTTGAGAAAGAAACATGCCCAAACCTGCAATCACACCTTGAAACTCTCTTTTCCAATGCTGATGGATGCTGTCGACAACAAGATCAACGCGGCGTATGCAGGTTGGCCGATTCGATTGGTCATTGTTGGCCAGGACAGCAAGATAATCGATCCGGGGTCCAAGGGACCGCAAGGATTTCAGCCAGAAAAACTTGAGGCATGGTTGAAAGATTTTTCGGAGAAGAAAAAGAAATAACACGTGCCCGAAACGCCGCTCAATCCGACTGATCCGCGTCTAGAAACAAAGGAATTAGAATGAACCGTTCAGCAATTTTCCTAGTGGCCTCGTCGGTTTGGCTTATAGTGATTGCAACCTCGAATACGTTTGCACAAGTCGCGGTCGAAAAAGACTCGCTGGTCAAGAAGTCGCAAAAAGCACAGGCCATAGATGCCGAGGGCCGACCAATCGCTGGAGTTTCCCTTAAACCCTTTGGGCTCAACACAAGCTATTTTTGGCCGGATGGGCTGATGGGTAAGCCCGTCGATGCTACAACCGACGGTAACGGTTTTGCTTCGCTTGATTATCCATTCCTTTTTGCCGACGGTGTTCTATGCAAGTCGATCGACTGCATGGTGGAACACGTGGAATTTGTAGGAGTCGTTGCAAGGCTTCCGATCAGCGAAGCGGAAAGCCAAAAGGTAACGCTCGTCAAGGGAGTTCGATTTGGTATCAAAGGAATTGAGATTGATGGAACTCCCGCGAAAGGACCATTTACCGCACTCATGAGCGGTGAAACGCCACCGTCGTTTCGACAGATCGGAAACGATGGGCTTATCGAGACCAAAAACGCTGCCACTGGGCCACACCAAGTTATGTTAGTTCAACCGCTTAGCGACAACAAAACAAGGTTTAGCGAAGCGTTGTTATTTCATCTCAACGATCGCGATCAAGAAGTGGGCGTGATCGTTGATGACGTAGAACTGCTACAGGGCATTCGCGTATTCGGGAAGTTGCCTTCGGACATCGAGCGACCTGTCAAGGAGGGCGTGGTGATGGCAGTTCAGCGACCGCTTCCGCTGAAAGATGCGAATCAATTGTGATTAAAGCAATTGGTAAACCAAACCTGCCCGTCCCCTTGAAGGACTCCGTTGAATCCTCGGAAAAGCTCACTTCGCAAATCTCGATTACGCTCAAGAAGGCCGAATCTGAGGTGCCATAGCCTGGGTAAAGAAGCCATCAAATCGGCCTTCCGTCGGATCATCCGAATGGCGTTGAATTCAGGAAATTCAAGGGCACCACTGGCCTTGGAGGTCGTACAGCTTTTATCTCAGGCGAAACGGCCATTTGTAGCTTGGGACCATTGTCCCGAGCATGTTTCAACGGTCGGACGGGACAGATGGTCCCATCCTACTTAAGAATCTGCGAAACTCCCCACATAATTGCTAACCGCAGAACACTTCGATTCGATGACCTTTTTTGCACGCAAATCTTAAAAATGGAGTTTGTTCTACCGTGAACCTGGGTCAATTCAAGAATCTTTCCGTACTACGCCAACGCATCTTAGAAATTCTAGCGATTGGCGGAACCCCAATGAGCCCCTCGACATTGATCTTGTTGCTAAAGGCCTGCGGTTGGGCTTCGGCGGCGACCAAGACCGGTGTGCTGACCCAGGTTCTCGTAAAAATCGAGCTCAAAGCACTCATCGACGTTGGATTTGTTTCTCCGTCCAATTCTTCGATGAGTTATGTGGAGGCGGTATCGCCTGTGTTGGATGCGGTGGTCCAGCAATCCGTGCTCGATGGCAACTTCAAAAGGATCGTCGCGGCCATAGAAACGAGCGTGCTACAGCTCGACACTGACGCTAGCCGCTCCGTGCGAACGGATCTCAAGCTGCTGTTCTCGCATCGCAAGGCGAGGATTGCATTCTATCGCGGGGACGCTGCCGCGTTCAATGCCATACAGCAGTCTCTCGAATCGGCTTCACGCTCATTGAGTTCTTTGAAATTACTCGAACCCTTCAACGCTGAAATATTTGGACGAACTCCTTCAGATCTCCAAGCCTGCGTATTAGTCACAAGCGCATCGTCGGCCATTTTGAGTGGTGGCTCTTCCGTTGAGTATATGGCCGCTTACGATCACTTCATGGAACGACAGGAAGCGATTCCGAATTCAGCAGGGGATTGGTGGGTGAATTTGCTTGCCGCCCGCGGCGATACAAAGAAGCTACAGCAGATAGCCAATCGCGAACAGCCTTGGAGTCGAGCTGCGGCGGCATACTTTGAGTTCCTCACAGCCAATTATGAACGATGTGAGACCACTTTCGACGAGCTACTAACTTTTGATCTGGAAACGCAAACTCGAGACATTAAGAAAAATGGCCGAGGAAAATAAGCCGAAACAAAAAATCGATTCGCCACGACAATCAGGATTCGATGAGCGAATGATTTGGGAACTGAACGTATCCCAAAAAGATTACAAGCATCCGTTCCTTCGTCCCGTGATCCAAAAGATTTCTGGCAACGGTTGGACAAAAGGTCGTCCGGTTGCTCTTGAGCGGCTGTATCAGAGCCAGAAGAAACCCGAGTTCGCGTTTTTAACCGAACAAGACCGCGCGGTTTGTCGCACCATAACCCAATCGAACGTGCCAACTGGCTATTATCGTTACACCGAAACCGTTTACGGCTTTGAATCGGATCAGGCGATCGAAGCACTCGTCGGCCATCCGTTCGTATTCGCTCCGGAAGACCGCAGCCAAACGCTTGAGGTATTGATACGTCCACCGCAGCTTGTAATTCGAAAGGTCAACAAGGGTTTTCGGTTGGAACTGAATCCAAAGCCGTTAGGAGAGCGGAGTCTAGTCGTCAGCAAAGAAAGCGATCAACGTGTGGCAATTGTCCGGTTCACGTCCCAACAACTGAGGCTCGCCAGCATCTTGGACGGCGCGATTGATTGTCCCAAGAGCAGCGAAGCGGAAGTACTTTCTACGGCCAAAGTGTTGTCGTCGCTGTTGTCGATTCAGTCCGACATTGCATTGGAAGCCGATGCGAACGATTCGAATGTCAAGATCGTTGAAGCGGAATCACGACCCCTTTTGCATCTGTTGCCATTCCATGAAGGTCTACGAGCCGAGTTCTTTGTACAACCGTTCGGTGAGAGCGGACCGACCTTCGCTCCCGGTCAAGGCGGCAAAAGCGTCTTTTCTAGTTTAAATAATGTATCTGTGTCAACGCGTCGCGACCTCAGTCGCGAAGTCGAGCTGGCGCGAAACGTTGTTGCCGCTTGTCCGTCCATGGCACTGCTGGCCGACGAAAATTTGTCGCCTTGTGAGTTTCCATCGGATGAATCGGCGTTAGAAATGTTGATGGAACTCGAGCCGCTGCGCGAGCAAGGGCTGCTCGTCGTGCATTGGCCGCAGGGCGAGTCGCTGCGGGTTGTTGGCCGAGTCGCCGCGTCGCAACTGCGTGTTCGCATTGCCCGCGAGAAGGATTGGTTCGCGGCATCGGGTGAACTCGTCGTTGATGCGTTGCTGAAGATGGATTTGCTGAAGTTGATCGATCTCGTTTCCGCAAGTCCGAGTCGGTTCGTTGCGCTAAATGACGGTCGTTTCTTGGCACTGACCGAGCAATTGCGTCATCGGCTCGGCGAATTGGCAGTGTATGGCGAACGCAACAACGATTCGCTGAGATTCCCGCAAATCCGAGCGATGGCTCTGAGCGACCTGGACGAATGGTGTACGCTCAAAGCGGACAAGCATTGGAAAGCGTTTTTGAAACGTATCGAAGACGCAGGCGATGTTGTCGCGGAAGTTCCGTCGACGCTCAATGCCGAATTGCGCGACTACCAGATCGAGGGATTTCGTTGGCTGTGTCGCTTGGCCCACTTGGGAGCCGGTGCTTGTTTGGCGGACGATATGGGTTTGGGCAAAACGCTGCAAGCGATCGCTCTGTTACTACGACGAGCTGCCGAAGGGCCAGCCCTGGTGATCGCACCGACATCGGTCTGTTTTAACTGGGAAGCCGAGTTACGTCGATTCGCACCGACATTGAATCCTCGCTTGCTCGGTGCCGGCGACCGTGATGCGTTTTTTGCGGAACTTGGTCCGCGCGATGTGGTGATCACAAGCTACGGATTACTGAACACAGAAGTCGAACGAATGCAGTCGATCAAGTGGCATACGACCATATTGGACGAGGCACAAGCCATTAAGAATACGCTGACGAAGCGTTCGCAATCAGCAATGTCTCTTTCGGCAGATTTTCGATTAATCCTGACCGGCACTCCCATCGAAAATCATCTGGGCGAACTCTGGAATCTGTTTCAATTTATCAATCCCGGATTGCTCGGTACGATCGAACAGTTTCATCAACGATTCGCGGTGCCGATTGAACGCGACCATCATCGCGAAGCTAGTCAACAACTAAAACGATTGGTGCAACCTTTCTTGCTGCGTAGAACCAAGTCTCAAGTGCTTAGCGAATTGCCGCCACGTATCGAAGTGACGGTGCCCGTAACGCTGTCGGACGAGGAAGCAGTGATCTACGAAGCCTCGCGACAGCGCGCAGTCATGCAGCTCTCAGAAAACACCGACGCCAAAGGACGGCACGTGCGAATCCTTGCAGAAATCATGCGGCTGCGTCGTGCCTGTTGCCATCCGAGTCTGTTGCTGCCGGATTGCGGTTTGCCTGGTGCGAAGTTGGCGGCGTTTTCCGAAACGATCGATGAATTGCTGTTGAACAAACACAAGGCGTTAGTTTTTAGCCAGTTCGTCGATCATTTGTCCATACTGCGGGCGGAACTGGATCGCAAAGAAATTAGTTATCAGTATCTGGACGGTTCGACGCCGTTGCGAGAACGCAAACGAGCTGTCGACGCCTTTCAAAACGGCGAAGGGGATGTGTTCTTGATTAGCTTGAGGGCGGGGGGCACTGGATTAAATCTGACGGCTGCCGATTACGTGCTGCACATGGACCCGTGGTGGAATCCTGCGGTCGAGGATCAAGCGGCCGATCGCGCACATCGCTTGGGCCAGCTTCGCCCAGTGACGATTTATCGGTTCATCACCCGTGGCACGATCGAAGAAAAAATCCTGGAGTTACATTCGACGAAGCGTGAATTAGCGGACAGCTTGCTCGAAGGCAGCGAATCGACGGGTCGCATGTCGGCCGAGGAACTGCTGGCGTTGATTCGCTAAGCGCATGCTCCATCGCACTAGCCGGTTACTTCTGCAAGATGGTATTTACAAAATCATAGCCGGATGTTGGTGCTGGTAGATGTTTACCTTCTTTAAGATAGAGCCCCATTGTCTCCTCGACGATCCTACACAGCGCGACAAAGACTGATTGATCGTCGCTGCCGTGACAACCTCGCTTCACAGGTACCATAAATTTGCGGAACAAAACTGAATAAACACAAATTGCCTTCTATCTCAATTCCGCGCAGCCCATCGTGCGTCTGCGCCCTTGCATTGACTTAAGTGCTTTTTGAGTCCCTTTGTCTCCATTGGCTTAGAGTATGTCCTACGTTTTCCTTGCTTTCAAACTCGGTGGGCCTTGGCTTCCCTGGCGAGGCCATGCAAAAACAAACGTCGTCCTTGATCCATTTTACGATCCCATGTTGGATTGTGCCCACCAACGAGCCATGCAAATTGTAATAGTCCACATGCATGGGGTTCTCATTCTCATTTAGTTGGACCAGCGCATGGATCATCAGTTGTCCACCGAAGGAGACCTTGATCTCATTCTTGACCGCGGTTCGTAGTCCAGATGCCAGCATGACTTTCAAGTCGGTAGATTCCATAATTCTAATTGCCGGCTTCCGGCCCTTCGACGAATTCAATATCGATTTCGTGCGGTTGTGATTCCACATTGATGTTAAATACACCCTCGTAGATAGCTTCGGGCGACTCCGTTCGAAAACGATCTCCGTCAATGAGTAATCGAGATGAATCGAAAGCTGCTGCCGGTAGTTGATTTCCATCGATCATCAAACTCGTAAATTTCCAGGTTCCTTCAAGCGAGCGAAGCTGTTCTACATGCCGAGCGAGTTGAGGCCAATTTGCGAAACCCGTCGATCGAGCGACGGTCGATTGAGCATCTGCCAATCTAAAACCAGCGGCATGCACTTGTTTCGCGGTCAGGTCTTTTGCCGCCGGCAAGTACTTTAAAAAGGTTGAAACCGCAGCTTTGTTTCCAGACTGAAGCGCCTCAAGTAGCGTTTTGGCTTGCCGACGAAGATGGTCGAGGTTGGGCCGAGCGGGAAGGTTCTTCACAATAGTTTCTCCATGCATATCGCCCGAATCCGCAACAGGCGGCACGAAGAACGTGCGTAAGGTTTTTATCTGAAAAATGGTGAAGTCGAACTAAACTCTTCCCGCGGATTCGGTGGCGTACTTCTCATCGCCGGTGTTATTATAAAGTAAGCGCTGGTTTCCGCAGGCCAGAATTGGATGACACGCTCGTTGAAATTTAGGCTTTATGCTGGATCCACGAGGGGCGACACTACGAGAAGCTAACCCCAGTCGTTCCAAGTCACAAGCAAGCCAAAGAACTATCGCTATCACTGCCGCGAAGCACTCTGAGCTACTGAAGGTATTAATCCGAACTGGCGGAGGCCGTGCTTCATCGCACCGGTCACGTCGTCGAGCGTCGCGGCCACGTGTATGAGCTGCCCGATCGGGACCGCCGCCCCCACGTTGACCGTGCCGCTGCCTCCATTCACCTGGAACATTAACTTGCCGTTCGTCTCAATGCTGAGGGGTTTGAGCGCACTCAAGCCCGGCCTTTAAGCGATTTCACTATGTCTGTTTTATAGGTCTGCCTGAGACAAATCGGAGTTAGCTGGCGTGCTCAGAAAAAACAAGGTTGCGAGGTCCATCGACGCCGGAAAGTTGTGTACCGACCCATCGACGTACAATACCTGCACGCCCCCAGCATGGCCTGAACTGAAATTCGTCCTCCGGCAATTGTTCGTCGATACACCGTCCTGGATTCCCCAAAGGTAAGCCTGCCCTTCTAATTGATCTGGCCCAACCCGCAAACGGCCCGTCGTCCTACTCTCCAAATGCGTAGCGACGGGAGCTGGATTGGGCGGGTAAACCCCCTGGGAGTTGGGAAAAGAATGATAAACGGTGCTAAAGTCCCCCAGGGTTCCACCCGTAAACCAATTGGCGGAAATTGGATCCGCCCAGGTCGTATAGAAGTGACTTCTTTGCCCGTTGAGGGTTGTGAAGCAGTCCTGAACACGCTCCGAAATCATGATCGTATTCGAGGTGCCGTCCTGGAAAGTCGACATAGTGACCCCATAACCGAGGGCTTGCATGGCAAGAGTAAACCCAGCAGGACTCCGATAATTGCAATCACTACCAGCAGTTCGACGAGGGTAAACCCTCTGCGGGGGAACGCGTTCACTCGAATCCAGCCCTCGTTCGTCATAGAGGCCCTGAACTTCAGACTGTCGGCATCCGTAAGCTGAGCGCGGTCGTTCACGCCGTCAAAGCTGAATGCATTCCCGACCTCGCCTGCCGCAAAGGTTGTTCCGTTGAGCAAGGTGGCATTGTTCAGCCCCATCGCATCACCGCCTGAGTTTTCTGCAGCCCACCAGCTGACCATTCCACTTGGAACCGCAACTTCCGCCATCAGAGAGCGGTCTTCCAGCTTTTCCGTAAATCGCCGCCAGCGCGTGTGGCGTTTGGATGCAAGTGCGTTGCGACGATAACCCAATCGTTTGGATCGCGATGACGCTCGATTCACTTTTCGGTGCCAGCCATTCCGGACCAGTTGATGGACTTCGCCAATGGCGCGTAGCCCATGGATTTTTGAGCCTCAATGCGCAAGGATGAGGGCCGGAATCGCTAAGTACTCGTACACTCCCGGCCCGCACGCTAGCGCGATGCGGCTCAAGTCTCCCTGCTCGAACGCTACAGCGCTAGCATCTCATTGCAACGATCGTTTTGTTGGAACATTTCGACGATTGATTTATGATGGTTACTTTCCTTTCGGTAGAGCTGATTCGCTATTTCTCGACTAGGGGACAATGTTGAGTAGTTTGGTTGCCTCGTCACGAAAGCGTAGGAGTTCTTCATCCTGAGACTTGTTCTTGTTCTTTTCCATCGAGTCTACAGCTTGGTCGTACCACTTACGAGCCTCTTCATTCTGGTTCAATTGCCAATGTGCCATGGAGAGAAAGAAATAATCTAAGCTGCTCGAATGGCTTTCCGAATCTTTAGGAAGCTCTATCGACTTTTGAAGTGCATCGATTGCTTCCTGCCACTGGTCAGAATAGTAAAGCGCTACCCCAAGTGTATTCCAAAACGAGGCGTAGTTGGGGCCTAGTTCGACTGCCCGTCGCGCATGTTGGACTCCCTGTTCTATGTTGGAATACGTTCGTTCCCGACCAGTCACCGAATACCATGCCAGTTGGTTGTGGAGCATTGGATTCGTCGGTGCGAATTCTACGCTCTTAAGGAGATCAGCCAGTGACAAATCGTGTTTGCCTAGTTGCCAATATGCACGGCTTCGCATGTAATACGCGTAGCTGGAAGTAATGTCCAGCACGCTCACCAGAAAGGGATCATCCACCGAGACCTCAAGCCATCCAATGTCATCGTCACGATGAACGATACGATCCCCGTGGTGAAAGTGATCGACTTTGGTGTGGCCAAGGCGATCGGGCAGAGTTTGAGCGATCACAGCTTATACACCAACTTCAATCAGATGATTGGTACGCCGATGTACATGAGTCCAGAACAAGCTGGACAAAGCAGTATGGACGCGTTTGCCGACGTGTTCGGTGCGTTGGTCGATGGTTACGGATTCTGCAGCGGATTTTCCACCAAAGAAACCGCCAGCCTCTGTGTGAGCTCGCAGGAGTGCCTCGACTCTTGCCCGAACTGCATGGTCATTTCCGCACGCTTCATCGAGATAGGCCCTTTGCTCAAGGTCTGACGACCGCACAATGGCTTCGTTGAAAATGTCGTGAAGTTTAAGCATTTTGATAGACATGAGAGGCTCCCCGGTTTGTTCTCCATCTATCAGTGCCCCGTCTGCGCGCAAATTGGGTCACGGTTCGGGAAATATTTTTGAAAATACTAGAAATACTATTGGGACGTCGAATTGCCGTCCCCTCGGATGGCATCGAACAACCAGGCACGTGCGTAGGCCCAGTGACGTTTCGCAGTACTTGCCGAGATTCCAATTGCGGTGGCGGATTCTTCGATGGAGAGGCCGGCGAAGAAACGCATCTTCACCAGTTTAGCACATTCTGGATTCTCTTTGACCAAGAGCTCTATGGCCTCATCTACGGCAATAAGGTTCTCATTTGGTGCATCGATGGCAAGTTCGATAGTGTCCAGGCCGACCCTTTGAAACTGACCTCCACGGATCATGCGTCCTTTATCGCGAGCCCGGTTGACAAGTATCCGCCGCATTGCTTCTGCCGCGGCTCCAAAAAAAGTGACCTCGGCTGTTCCAATGCTGAGCCTTGTCCACATCCACCAGCCTTATGTAGGCATCATGTACCAGTGCCGTCGCCTGAAGCGTCTGCCCTGGCTTCTCTTGGGCCATTTTCGCAACGGCCAATTTCCGCAACTCTTCGTATACCAGCGGCAGCAGTTTGTCTGCCGCTAACGGATCGCCAGATTCAATCTGGCTCAGAATTTGGGTGACGTCGTGCATAGGGGAAGACTCGGTAGCCATTGACATTAGCTGTTACTATACAGCCCCTGCACCGGAATTTCTTGCTCTTGCGTGAAAATTCTTCCGGCGAGCTAGCTAGTGTCTGTCCGGAAATTGCTTCGAAGCTGTTTTTTGGCAAACCGAACGGTCAAGATTGTAGCTCGAAGAATTGATTGCGACTCGCTT
>JAYTVL010000054.1:0-8247 GCA_043744075.1 Pirellula sp.
CGGATTTGCCGTAGGCAAATCCGGCGGCCCAAAACGATGTCTGATGGTGCGCGAAGAGGCTATCAAAAAAGGAAAAAAAATGTACTTGACTGTCCTAGAAAAGCCTGCGGGATTTCTGCGGGATTTCTGCGGCAATGTGCGGAATTTACTGGCGATCAGCGAGAATTGTCCATTTTGCTTCAATTTTAGAAGATAAGACTTTGTTCGAAGTTGCTGGCGCAAAGTCTATTGCGATTGCGATTTCTGATTCTGCTCTCGACTCCATTCGTGTCATTCGTGTTATTCGTGGTTAAAACAACTCACAACGTCAGAAAAAGAACGGGATGAGTTGGTCCACCGCCTGGGGAAGGAAACCTCAGTCTGGGAGTCGCTCGGTTTCGTTGCCGTCGATACTGGCAGCGCTCTTGTAAACAATGGTATCGATCGTTTCGGAGGTGAACGCCACGTGACCGTCAACCATCAAGAGATTCGTGCCCCCTGCATGCTGGCTTCCGAATGAGACATCGTTGAAGTTGTTTGGGGCTCCGATGCCTAAATTATAGTACTCTACATTGATTGGATGATGGACATTCTTGGAACCAGTCATGGGGCTGCCACTGGTGTGAAAATTCGCTCCTCGGACCCAGGTGCGGTATCCGTTTGCTTCGTTCCATGAGAGTTCGCCGACTGCGATGGACTGCGATGTGCCATCCTTAACTTCTGCAAAGGTCTTGTGAATATCCCGGCCGAAGAGTCCCTGCAAACCAAAGTCGCCATAGCCTGGAGTTTGTCGATCTATTCTGTATTCTCCGCCACGAGAGTTTGGGCTTTTGGACCCATGCTTCCGTAATAGTGCGTCGTGAAAGCGTTCTCGCCTCCGACGGCATCCGATTTGGTCATGGACCTTACCACCATGCCGCTTGGGCACAGATAGATTGGCATGCGTCGCGAGCCATGGGGATCGTTCTTCCCTTTCGACAGGTATACGCTAGTCGAAAAATCAAATTGGTTGTACAGAGTCGATTGTTCCATGTAGGGCAGAATGCTTACATGCCAACTCAGCTCCGTTGCACTGGAGCCCCCATTGGGTAACACCTTGAATGCCGCTTCATAGTTGTGAATTGCGAGTCCGATTTGTCGAATCTGAGATTGGCATTGCGACCGTCGTCCGGCCTCACGTGCGAACTGGACTGCTGGGATCAGGAGCGCGACCAGTACCGCGATGATGGCAATCACGGCTAGCAATTCGACTAAGGTAAACCCACGATACAGAGATTCTGTTTTTCGAATTTTATGCATGGCTAAGAACTTTCGTTGGATAGGTCATTTGGACGAGTGGAGAGCAATGAGATTCCCAATCCCAACCCGCAGCGTAAGCAAGGGACCGTCCCTCGCTTACGCTGCGAGCGGCGTCGATCACAACATGGGCCGCAAACCGTGGGCTAGCGCCCTTCGGCTAATCAGCCGCAGGCGCGCTACGCCCGCTGCGGGATGGGATGTTTTCATCTGCCAATCGCCTTTTGTTCAATCCGTTGTGAAATAGGTACAGGGGGTTCGTAAGGTGAAACAACGTCGCTCGAAAGATGCTGTTCTAAGTTGGCCAAGCGATCTCGAATGGCCTCCCAATGTGGTAAAGCGTTTGCTTCGCTCGTCAAAGCTTTGGGGATTTCGAATTGAGCCAATTTCAACAGATCGAGAGTCGCCTTTTCGCGGGCGACATCTCGTCCAAACAAAGACGCAAAAAAACTATCCGAGCGACGCAAGTTGTACGACTGAGAAATGTGTCGAGAAATGTATCTCAATTTCTTGATCGGTTCGTCCGCTGAGTGAACCTCGCGATCGAATTCGGATTCGCCGGCCAATTCAATCGACTGTACGAGGAGAGTGATTTCGTCATGCGCAGCCCGCAACGATAATTCCGCAAATGGTAGATAACCGCAAGCTGCAATCGTCAATGCAACACAAGCACAACCAAACGAATATTGCTTAAATCGCATTGAGCGGTTCCGCTTGAACGCAACGAGCAGTGCCAAAACAAGTGGAATGATTGCTAGCCATCGAAACGATCGAATTAACGAAACGATGTCTCGGAATGAACTCGTGCGAAGTTTTTCTGCGCTGCGAAGTTGCCCGCTTGGATGGTTCAATTGGAAGAGTGATTCATCGATCCTATCCTTGCGTTGGACGTTTGTTACCGCGATCTTTAGGAAGTCGATTACGAAGCCGTCTGGGGCGAACTCAAGGACGCTCCAGCCCGTGGGAATAGAGTTTTGGTATTCGAAATCGATTTGGCCGGCTTTCCTGCCTTCTTGTGAGTAGGTCATTCTTCGAATGCAGTTCTTGTTTTCCGGGTCAATCCAGAGCTCCATTTTTGCGATTTGAGACGACGATTGTGTCAGAACCGGCAATTGACGACCCAAATAGTGGGCCGTCCGATCCGAGACTTCAAATTCACGACCTGTCGTAGCTAATGCTGGGTTCCACGCCAAGACGGGTGCCAATGCAGAAAGCTGGACGAGCGCACCAAGGTTCTTACTCGGAAATGCCTGAGGTTTTTCGAATAGAATCGAAATGGGAATTAGATGTGGCAGCGGTCGAGGTTGGTCAACGCGATTGCTAAAGAGTAGGTGTCTAAATTGCTGTCGGCAGAAAGTCGGGTCTCGGTTCTGAGGATGAATTGCGCCATCAGCTCCAATCGCAGTCAAACAAAATGTGTCAACTCTAGCGATTTGTGGCGATAGCCATGCGGTTCCCAATGCGGGTGATTTGCTCTTCGTAAACCCAAGATCCTTATCCACTCGGCTATCATGTTCAATACACCACGCGATCACTGCACTTTGTGTGTTGCCATCTATGCTGCCCCATTGATTCGTATCGAACGAGGATCCAGCAACAGGGTCTCGTCCGACGCAAGGGATACACAGCAAAAGGATCAGGAAAACACCACTCGTTGCGATAGATCGGAATGATCGGATCATGGCTGCACATCCGTCCGAATGCGATCCAGAGTTAACTCATTCCGAGTTGGGAAATCCGAGGCCGAGCGGGCTGTTCTGATGTATCGCACTTTTGAACCAGACGTCCCATTCCGAATTCCACATCGAATTCTTGCGTCAGGCCTGATGCCATTAAGTTCAATAGCCGGCCAAAGCCCGAGGTGGATCGTTAGAGTGCCGGATCGCCGCTTGATTCTGACTTCGTTCCATCCCTCAACCAATGCGTGCTGGGCCGCTGCGTCGAGGGGAGCGAGCCAGGTGCCCTTGTCATCTCGAACCCCGCCGGTCCCCAAATCTGGTAGCTCAAGAAGTAGGTCGATTGCGGAACCGAATTTAGGTATGGCGTCTGGCTTATCCGCGAGAACTTGAAGCTGAACGTTGGTTTTCGGTTCGAGAAATACCTCGAAATGAATCTCGGCGTCACCATCTTGGAATGGTGATCGCAGATAGGATTCGTCATCGCTTGGTGCGCCCAGCAATTCGTAAGTCTCGACGGATTTCCAGAGATTGTTCGAACTCTGTTCCCAAAAATCTAAAACTTGTTGACTTGACAAAAGCTGGAAGCCGCTAGGAGCGGTGTCGCCAGTCGAACCAGTCGACTGCAATAGCCATGCGAGCGAGATCGGTGATTCATAAGTTTCGTCCCATGCGTTGTGTGGCAAGGACGGTGATCCATTGACGATAGAAACCGATGGGCTCAAACCCGCTTTCAACCATTTCAAGTTGGCGGCGTCTGCATTCAGTCGTAATAGCGATTGATCGTGTTTGTTGACGAGATTCCTGATGGGCAAATTGACAGACGGAGCGAGAGCCATGTCCCCATCCAGGCCGGATGAGCAGAGCAAGATCCCTGCAAATAGATTGGGATTGCTGGAGTAGATCTGCATTGCACCTTCGGCACCTGACGAAATGCCCGCAATGAAGACTCGTTTCGGATCCCCTTGGAATCGAGCGATGGCATCGTTCAAACAATCGATTGCGTGTTTTGCGTTTGGTCCGTTGGATTCCCAATTGTCGTCCATCGGACATTGAGGGCACACGGACAAGAAGGGAAACTGATTGCGACGTCGCCAGACACTCTGACCAAAGTTGTTGCTAATTTGAAAGAGTCCATCGCTCCCTTTTTCGCCGTGACCGTGCAGGAACAATAGCACGGGCAACGGTCTCGAGTTGGGCTTTGGAACGAACGCGACGTATTTTTGAGCACGTTCACCTGGCCCGCCGTTACGGATGGGAACCACCTTGAATCCTTCTTTACTCGGTCGCAACGCGCATCCTGCAAGGACTAGAACCAAGAAGAAACAAGCCGAAAAGGCGATTCTTAATGCGAAACGTTGCAACAGAAACCAAATCATGGATGACGGCAAATCTTCAAGTTTCTTCGAGTTCATGACACATGGCGTCCAATCAGTTTCTATTCAGTAACTCGTAATCGACGGATTGAATCATATGCAAACCCGTATTTTTTCGACAAAAAGTTCGGGAACAAAGGCGCAAACATTGCCACCGTCGCATAACTTAAGGGACTCGTGGCGAAACAGGCTAAAGATATCACGAACGGATGTGGGCAATAATTGCGACCTGCAAGAAGCAGAAAGCAGAACCGAAGCGTATTCTCGTTTCGTCAAGAATCGATCACGGCCAAGCCGCACCGAGCTTACTCGGCTAAGCCAACCTTGCGAAATACGGCAAGCCAGCGATTTAGACCGAGGACACTTCTTGCTGTTCGCCAGCACGTTTTTCCAAAAATCGTACTCGTACGCGTACTCAATGAAATGGTATTCGTACGCAAGACCTCCTGCCGTTCAAGAACGAGTAACGCCGATGGCTGAGTACGAGTAGGATCAAGACTATAACAAACCGTTCACGGCCTTCGGCCGTGAACGCTTACGTTATTTTTGGCTCGGATCGATTCCGTGCTTTAGAAGCAAGCGTCGCAATCGATCCATTTCTTGTTCGGCAAGTGCTTTTTCTTGTTCAATGATCGACTTTTCTTGTTCGATGATCGACTTTTCTTGTTCGATGATCGACTTTTGCTTATCTAGAGCCTGTGCACGCTCGGCCCCGGTTGGGATCAGCTCGTTTGCGACATCGGTCCAACGCAACCAATGGGAATCGGCTTCTTCGTATCGACCTTTCCAAATGGTTAGACCCAACCCCAAATCTGGAAAACGGCAACTATCACTTTCGTCTTCAACCATCTCGCTGGTTTGGAGGCGAAATAACCGAAGCGGTTTCTGGCTCAATAGCAGGTCGGAGTCGAAGATCACATAATTTGTCACGTGCATATCGCCGTAAATCTTAAGCTTACGATCTAGTTCGCCCCCTTTTTTGTTTGAGACAATTTCAATCACAACTTCGGGTGGCTTTCCATATTTCCAAACAAAATACGATTGATTGATCTTTGGAAAAAGGTCCTCGGGCAATCGAACGTTTATACTTAGAAATACATCTGGAACGACCGGGGGCGTATCAACTGCATAGAAGATCCCAACGTTTGCGAACGCGACGAAGGATTTACTCGTCTTCCAAGAACTGTGGAGAGGCTCCGTTAGAAGCCGCATTTGCTTCTCGCTGAAAATATTGTCCACGGGTGCTCCATCGTCGGTAACCAGATGATCCACCCGAGGCCACTCTTCGGGAGGTAACGGTTGCAGCTCCGTCTGGGATAGGTCGATTTCGGATGATTGCATCTGTATTCCAGGTTTAACGCACAAAAGCCCTAACAAAACGAGCTTCAATTTCAAGCTCGTGCTAATTTCACTCAATTAGTCGATTATACACTCTCGCGTCCAGTTTGTCCTGGCACTCAGGCTGATTTGTGTCAACTCTTGATGGCTAGAAAGTCAACGGCTGTGCGGGGTGAAAAGTTTTCTGCTATTTAGTTTTGGGGTTGTGAATCGCCGGTGTATTTACCATACTATTGCCTCAAATTATCAGAAATTGGGTTGAGCCACACCTTGCGACGTAGCGAGTTGAAACGGCCACCGTATACCGCAGGCCGTTTGTTTTTTGATGCGAGATAATCTCGCTTCGATCGGACTCAACCACGCGACAGGCGTACTTCGGCACGCTATGACTCGCACACACCTTTTTGCTCCGAGTGATCGCTCGGAAATGAGAACAACCGTATGGGACGTTATACAGGCCCCAAGGCCAGAGTGAATCGACGATTCGGGGCAATGCTTTTCGAAAGTGCCGGTGCAGTTCGCGCTTATGAAAAACGCAGCGAGCAACCACCAGGGATGCACCCAAAAGGACGCCGAACAAGCAATTATGGCACAGCCTTGTCCGAAAAGCAAAAGATTAAGTACTACTACGGGCTCGGCGAGCGACAACTCCGTCGCTACTTTGATGACGCAGTCCGCAAGAAAGGCAACACGGGCGAAACGTTGTTGCTCATGTGTGAAAGACGCCTGGATAACATCGTTCGCCGCATCGGACTTGCAAAGACACGACCGCAAGCGCGCCAAGGTGTCGCACATGGTCACTTCAAAGTCAACGGTGTCAAAGTGTCGAGTCCATCGTACATGCTTCGACCTGGCGATGTGATCGAAATTCGCAACAATGAGGCGGTCCGCAATTTGTATCGCGGGATCATTGCGAATAGTTCTCCCGTTCCGTTGGATTGGGTCTCTTTCGACAGCGAAGGTCTTCGAGCAACGATTCAAGGCAATCCTGGTCCGAGCGATATTTCGCTACCGGTGAACGCTAATATCGTGGTCGAATTTCTGTCTCGATAATTTTTCTCTGCTTGTTGACCAACTCATGCATTCTCCTGTTGTCGTATTGGGCGGTGGACCTGGCGGTTATGCAGCAGCTTTCTTGGCTGCCGATGAAGGCCTAGAGGTTGTGCTTATCGAATCGGAATCCCGGCTTGGAGGCACATGCTTATTACGAGGATGTATTCCATCCAAAGCACTACTTCATGTAGCCAAAGTGCTTGGCGAAGTGCATGAGATGAGCCAGGATTGGGGTGTCGAATTCGGCATTCCAAAGATAGACGTTAACAAAATTCGAGCTCGGAAAGACAAGGTTATCGAAACGCTTACAGGCGGTTTGACCCAATTGGCAAAGCGGCGTAACGTCAAAATCATCAGAGCCCGAGGCAAGTTCGAGAACTCAACGACACTACTCTTGGAAGGTGATGATCCTTCGATTCCAGAAGGTGGCCGGATCACTTTCGACTTCTGCGTGATTGCTACGGGAAGTGTACCCGCAATGCCCCCCGCTTTTGATATCGGTTCAAGTCGCTTGATGGACTCGACGGGAGCCTTAGCACTTACAGATATCCCCGAAAAACTGCTGGTTATCGGCGGTGGATACATTGGTCTTGAAATGGGGACTGTCTATGCCCACTTAGGATCTAAGGTTTCTGTAGTCGAATGGACCGACGGCTTATTGCCAGGCGCCGATCGGGATCTTGTCAAGCCGCTTCATAACCGGCTTAAGAAGTTATTTGAGGATAGGATATTTCTGAATACCAAAGTTGGCTCAATTGCTGAAATCGATAATCAAATTGAAGTCACTTTCGAAGGGCCAGGCAAATTTGGCCACGAACGTTTTGATAGAGTTCTAGTAAGTGTAGGTAGGCGACCTGTCAGCCAAGGTCTCGGACTTGAAAACACCAGCGTTCAATTAAACCCGCGTGGATTCATCGTTTGCGATCGGCAGCAGCGAACTAACGATCCTCATATATTTGCGATCGGTGACGTTGCAGGCGACCCGATGCTCGCGCACAAAGCCAGCCATGAAGCCAAAGTTGCCGTCGAAGTTATTCTAGGCAAGCCAGCTATCTTCGACAAAGCGGCAATTCCAGCCGTCGTGTTTACTGATCCAGAGATAGCATGGGCTGGCCTAACGGACGACCAAGCGAAACGCGAAGGACGCAAAGTTGATATTGAGATCTACCCATGGGCAGCAAGTGGACGAGCGCAAGCCATTGGACGAACCGACGGGTTTACCAAATGGCTTGTTGACCCGGAGACGCATCGTGTGCTCGGTTGCGGCATCGTGGGATCGGGGGCTGGTGAATTGATCGCAGAAGCGGTTTTGGCAATTGAAATGGGTTGTGAAGTTCGTGATTTAACGGAATCGATTCACCCGCATCCGACTCTTAGCGAAACACTTATGAATGCTGGCGAAGTGCATTTCGGAACGGCTACCGAAATCTATAAACCCAAGCGACACGCATAGCATGTGATTTTTTTTGAATCCGAAGAAAGTACCCGTCACACTCCGTGTGACGTTGCCTCAAAAACCAAAGGTTTTT
>JAYTVL010000055.1:0-2506 GCA_043744075.1 Pirellula sp.
GAGAACCGATCAAACGGCTCTTTCTTCAAGGAGCTTTTTTACATTTTATCCAACCTTTTTATTGGTCAAATCAATTTCCGGACAGACACTAGCTAGCAAAGGATGTTTCAAATTGGCCGCTGCGCGAGCTTCGCTAACGAAGGTCGCGACCTGATGCTCGGATTGAAACTGGGAACGACGCGGTACTTTGATGGCGACGGGTCGTTTGAGTTGTGGATCGTGAGCGAGATAGACTATGCCGAATGCACCTTGACCGAGGATTCGTTCGACGACGAATCGGCCAACATGAGTCGGCATCGATTCTTTGTTCGTGGCGTGGTTGTCGGAATCTTGAACGGTTGTTGCATACAAATCTACTTTCGGTGGAATGATCGATTCGATAATTTCCCGATGGTGGCGTATTATGCGATGTCAATTCAAGTTATTCCTCAAACAATGTGCAAAAAATCCGATGGGCCGATTTCCATGCAAAACTCTAGTTTACTGCATGAGTGGGACCAAATGCCCACGGAATCTATTGCGAGGCGAAAAACTATGCAATTCAAGAGCAACGGTCGACGGGAGTTTATCAAAGCTGGAGGTGTGGCGTTGGCAGCGGGGGCGATTGGCGCGCAAGCGGTGGCCCTTCAAGCCAAACGTCCGCGCGTTGCTGCCGTGTTCACGGTGTTTCGATTTCGCAGCCACGCATACGACATTCTGGAAAACTTCATTCGTCCTTACCTGTTCTGTGGCGAAAGAGTTGACCCTGGAGTTGATCTGGTTTCGATGTACGCCGATCAGTTTCCTGCTGACGATATGGCGCGCGGCGTGTCGAAGAAATTTGAGATACCGCTCTATGACTCAGTCGACGCAGCGCTATGTTGTGGCAGGGATCAATTGGACGTCGATGCCGTCCTGTTGATCGGCGAACACGGTGACTATCCGTACAATGATTTCGGCCAACACATGTATCCGCGCAAGCAGCTGTTCGACAAGATCGTTTCGGTGATGAAAAGATCGAACCGATTCGTCCCGATGTTCAACGACAAGCATCTTTCATACCGATGGGACTGGGCTAGGGAGATGGTTGACACGGCCAAGGGCCTGGGAATTGTATTGCAGGCTGGCAGCAGTGTCCCGCTCGCATCGCGTCGCCCGATGCTGGAATTGCCTGCGGGCTGCGAAATCGAAGAGGCTGTGTCCATTCATGGTGGTGGGCTGGAGTCGTACGACTTTCATGCTCTGGAAGTCTTGCAATCCATGGTCGAATCTCGACGCGGCGGCGAGACAGGAATCACGCGAGTCGAACTGTTGGCTGACGATAAATTCAAGGCTGCTGAAGCGGCCTCAGATTGGCCTCATGATTTGATCAAGGCGGCCATGACGGCTGAGCAAGAACAAGATGAACCAAGACGGGCTCGTCCAAGAGTCGGCGTTTACAGCGTTCCAGAAGAAAACACCAAGAACCGCAAGAACACTTCGGTTCACGCGATTCGGCTGACATACAAGGATGGATTGCGAGCCACAGCGCTGAAGGTCGGTAGCAGCGGCGATCGTTGGAATTTTGCTTGTCGTCTTAAGGGCGAAACTCAGCCTCGAGCTTGCATGTTCGTCAACGGTCCTTGGGGCAATCGAAACATGTTCAAGGCTCTGTCGCATGGAATTCAGCATCTGTTCAAGACGGGTGAGTCAGCCTACCCGATCGAACGGACTCTACTAACGACCGGTATCGTCGACGCTGCCATGCATTCGCATCACGAAGGAGGTAAGCCGATCGAGACTCCTCATTTGACATTCGCTTACACGCCGCGAGACTACAGCCAGTTTCGCGAGAACGGTGCAAGCTGGAAAGTGCTGACCCGCGATACGCACGAACCGGTCGAGTTTACACCGGGTGATGCGTGAACAAGCCTTACCTGATTTCGGCCTTAAAACTGAATGCGTTTCATCAATGAAAGTCTTGCTCTGCCCAAACTTGGACTTGTCCATTTTCGTCAATTTCAGCGTGAATGACATTGGCTCGACAGCAAACAGGGCAGTCTTCGACATAGCGTTGGCTGCTTCCCTCTGAAAGGTCCAACGGAATGACAATCTCTTCGCGCATGCATCGCAAATGTAGCTTACTTCATCTTGCGTTGATATGCTCTATCTCAAAGAAGCCCGAACCGTCGCGGGACTTGAACATCCAAATATCGTTCCGGTTCTCGAAGTTGGCAGCACACCTGAGTTTCCCATCTTCGTCGTATCGAAGTACATCCAAGGCCGCGACTTAGCGGCCCAACTACGGCTCTCGCCACCGACTACTAAGCAAGCCGTCCAGTGGATCATGGACCTCGCAGACGCATTGCGAACTGCGCACATGCAAGGGATCATCCATCGGGATGTCAAGCCGCAAAACGTACTGGTTGATTCCGCTGAGAATGTTTATATCGTCGATTTCGGATTGGCTCTCCGTGACGAGGAGGTTGGCAAACGTCTACCAGGCGGTGGTACTCCCGCCTACATGAGCCCCGAGCAAGCCAAAGGG
>JAYTVL010000056.1:0-8235 GCA_043744075.1 Pirellula sp.
AGTTATGATTCGCAGGAATGCCTTTCACGGCGAATGGAACTATGAAATCCATCCAAAATAGAATCGTAATTCGGTAGTTAATTGTTTAGCGACGCCTTACCAACGGAAGATTCGACCGTCGTATTGCTTTTTTTCGTGTTGGTCGAAAGGCGGTTTTTGGATTAAAAGCAAACAAATCACTCGCGTAAGATTTCGAACTTGGCTCGGCATTATGTGCATTATGGATTAACAAATTTGCGTTTACGTCGACAATTGCAGACCCAGTAGACGTCAAGTTACTTGTTGGAGATTTCTGCCTTGACGCTTTCATCGCTCGTAAAAGTTCATCAGGCGTTTGGTACCGGTCCTTTGGGTACTTAGCCATCATCTTTTTCAGAATCTGGTCGGTTTCCAACGGTACGTCGCTCCGCACAGAAGTTGCCTCCGGAACTGGTCTATTCTGATGAGCATTCAATACCGCGAGTGGTCCGTCTCCCTCAAAAGGCGGTTTCCCACTCAACAAGAAGAACCAAGTGCAACCTAAGCTGTAGATATCCGATCGAATATCCGCACTTGCCGGATTCAAGGCTTGTTCAGGCGACATAAAGTGAGGTGTACCCAGAATACTGCCATCGAGTGTAAGGTTTGAATCGACAGCAGTTGCGTCTGTGGTTTTAGCTAAACCAAAGTCAAGGATGCGCAATCGAAGGGTATTGTTTTCTTTTGATACAAGTAAGTTTTGAGGCTTGATGTCGCGATGAACCATTTGATGTTGAAACGCATGAGCGAGACCGCTTGCTGCCTGTCGGATAAAATCACGCGCGGTATCGATCGGAATGGGGCCAGTACGTTTTACCAATTCGGCGAGGCTCTCTCCCGGAACATACTCCATTACAAGCCCAAGGAGACCTCCCTCTTCGATTGCGGAGAGCGTATGTACCACATTCGGGTGGTCGAGTTTGGCAGCTGACTGAATTTCACGTTTGAAACGGTCGCGAACATCCTTCCGATCCAAAAATTGACTGTGAATCACCTTAAGAACTTCTTGCCTTCCAGTCAGTTTGTGTTTGACGAGAAAAACGTCTCCCATGCCACCACGTCCAATAGGCTTCAAAACTTGATATTGTTGAAGGTTTTGAAGTTCAACTGAAATTGAAACCCTAGTTGTCTTCTTTGATGGCGAATTCTTGTTGACAGCATGCCGCATCGCCTGAGCATCGCCTGAGGGCAATGGACTTGGATCGGGAATCGGTTCGTTTTGCGCAAGTGACGAAGAGTCCGCACGAAATTCGTCGAGAATCGACTGGCAACGCTTGCACGCGTCCATGTGTCGTTGAATATCGGCAATTTCCTTATTTGAGAGCCTGTTTCCAGCGAGAGCACTCAGCGTTTCATCGGACGGATGTTCTTGACGTAGCTCTTTCTTCGCTTTGGGCTGGTTCATGAGGTAGTACAGGTGAGCTAATAGAGGCGAGGCAGTACAGGTGAGGTATTAACAAAGTGGCGAGTAAAGTAATCGACGAAACGTAGAACAATTAAGTTACCCTAACGTATACTTCCCATCAGTAACTATCAAGAACCATCCACCGCCGTGGGCATCTGATTTGTGTGTATTTTGCGTATTTTGCGGTCGATTCCTAGCAGATAAAATTTTTTTTTGCAGTTCCTTCATGATGTTAGAGGCTTCCATCAATTGCCCAGATTCAAAAGCGTCATTCAGAACTCTATGCAGCTCCACCGCCCTGGAATCGCTTCCATTTGCCTCCGCGCTTGACTCCAGCCATCTTGGGGTTCGATAGGCTATCATTGGAGACAGGAGGCACGTGGACACACGCATGCGCTAGGTGGTTGGCACTCCATGTCGGAAGGGTGTGGTTGTGCGAACGACCACGGCCAAGAACGCTTGTTGGTCTAGCGTTGGTTTATTGGCTGGCGCAGGTCTCTTGGAGCAGAATCATCCAGTATTCCGTTTCGTTGGCCTCCTTGAGTGAAATCGCCAGCTTGTGAATAAAGTCAGATTTGCTTTCTGCTTGCTCAGCTTCCCGAACCAATGCCCCGATTGCCGTTCCTGATCGAAGCAATTGTTTCGAAAGCACAAACTCACGTTTTTCGCCCGCAAGATATTTGTGTAAATTTACAACACGTACTGCAAAAGCTAACGACTTCGTTTGAAGAGCCCCATCTTTCATTGTTCATGGTCCGATCGCGCTAATAGCGATGAAGATTGTCCATTGTCCGTTGCCAATTGTCCATTATTCCCGTTTCTTTCGCTTTGGTAGTTTCTTAGCGTTGTCTTCTAACTCACGCATTGCGTTTTGCTCTGCACTCGATTCGATTGCGGCACGACGGCGTTGGCTAAATTGCTCGTACTCTTGCTCCGCCTTTTTGTCTGCCACATCGCGAGACACAGTGCCTGCATCATGGAGCACTCGACGTTCATTGAATTGGAGGAATTCGTCGAGCTTGATTTTCCAATCGGTCAAGAAGACTTGCTTGCGCCGTCGAGCCTGATCCTCAGCATAATCCAGAAACATAACGACGATACGGTTCAGCTCATCTATCTCGGTTTCCGAGAGATAGTTTTTGGCTATCGTTACGTCACCCTTTCGAACTGTCAATCCCTTCCATGAGGTCAAACCCATGTTCGGCTGTGATGCGTCGGCTCGTCCCGCGATCAATTCCGGAGCCGTCTTTCCGGTTGCTGCGAAATGAAGTTTGTTCTGTATCGTTTTGAAAAAGAGTTGCGTTTCGGATTCAGTTGGCGTGTAGTCTGTAGCCAACGCGAGAATCTCCGTGACTCGTAAATACATCCTTCGTTCGCTGGCTCGGATGTCGCGAATGCGTTCCAGCAACTCATCAAAGTAATCGGGGACACCGGGACCGGGCGGATTTTTTAATCGCTCGTCATCCATCGTGAAGCCCTTCACCAGGTACTCGGTGAGCCGGGCAGTCGCCCATTGGCGGAATTGCGTGCCGCGATTTGATTTCACTCGGTAGCCAACGGCCATGATCATTTCGAGGCTATAGTGCTGAGTGTCGTAGGATTTCCCATCTGCGGCAGTTATCCGGAATTTCCGGATAACTGAATCGGCCACTAACTCCGACTCGGAAAGGACGTTTTGAATGTGTTCATTGATGGTCCGGACATCTTTTTGGAACAGTTCAGCCATGAGTTTCTGCGACAGCCAAATCGTCTCATTCTCAAATCGACATTGAATGCGAGTGCGACCATCCTCGGTCTGGTAAAGAACAATTTCAGATTGCGGTGTCTGGTCGTTTTCCATGGTTAGTTGTCCATTATCAATTATCCATTGTCCTTATCAAAGTTCTCCAATGAAGGCTTGGTGCAGCAGCGACTTTTTTAATGCCCTCAGCGCCGCCTGCTTTTGCTGGTAGAGGCTTTCGAGGCGTTGGGTTTCGCTGGCGAGGGCGTCGAGCGTTTTTACGATGACGCGTTGGGCGGCAAGCGGAGCGACAGCTATGGACAGTGCCTTCACGGCGCCGTTACTGATTTTCTTCATCGTTGGATTAGCACCCTGCGCTCTGCCCATGATTTCCTTTCGCAATGCCGGAGTCCGTATCTGGTAATACAAGAACTCGGTCATCATACGGTCGGGCGCTGGCGTCAGCTACCATGGCGACAATCAGTCTCTGATGCAGTTCGCCCGCCTTCTGATCGCCTACATTGGCGTTGATGCTTGATTCTGGCCTCATAGGGGTTCGTCATGATCTCAATAATCCTCGATGGATTCGGAAACTAGTATCTTCGTGCGAGGCGATTCGCTACTCGGGACTTCGGTTTCTTCTGACGACGCCCTACACGGTAAATCTATCGAAGAATTAGCGGCGATGGTAGCGCAATTGCAGAAGCGGCTTCGCGACCGGATGTCGTAGTTCCATTTGCGATTTTTTCCTGTCCTAGATCGGCAACCAAAAACATGGGACAAACAGTAGAACGAATCGACCCGACCTACGCTTACGACGCGCCGACCATATCCCTTATGCTCCTGAGACCGCCCATATCACACATCAGCGTATGGGTTTTCCTCATCCGACACGTCCCCAAGCAGTTTTTCGAAGTCTGCATTCGTACCTGTTTCTGTTGCCGACGTTTCACTGAAATCCAAGGCTGGCAAGAACAATCCAAAATCATCCGCGAGTTTTGGCAGTCGTAAGGGTAAATCCTTGACTTGAAACTCCTGACCTGCTGGTTCCTCAGGCGCGGGTGGAGTCGCATCGGTTGGAAGCTCATCACCGCTTAGTTCCTCGTAAACATCGCTAGGCAGACCAAGGAAAGCATAGTAATAAAGATCGTCGGGAACTAAGTTGAGCGGGCCAAGACTATCGACATCTTGTAATGTTTTGGTCATGAATTCTTCGCCTCTCGAAATCAGCCAAGCGCGAAGTCCATCAATATCGAGTGGATCACATTTGTCGCCATATATTATGGCGGCAGCAGCAATGACGTCCCAATGAAAAGTTTGGTTGAATTGCTTCTGCAATTGAGTGTGGAAACTGGCTACTTCAGACGGCTTTAGCTCCAACAACGATTCTTCCATCCGAACGAGGAAATCGTCCCTTTCATCCGTCGAGTCGACTACTGCGAGTCGTGCATCGTCGATGATTTTCCAAAACTGCGCGAGTTGCATTTCATTTCTCTTTTTTTGTGGTTAACCAAGGGAACATTGTTTGAGTTAGGATACAATCGACTTGTATTCTTCGAGAGTCGACGTAGCGTTTCGGACCTCTTCTTCCAGTGATGAGCGACACTTTGCAGCGTCCGCGATTAACGAACGAACGACATCGGAAGCCATCACGTTTGCGGCTCGAGGGTCTTTTTCTGCGGCATTGATCGCTCGTCCCGCTTTTCGCACTGCGAATTCCAGAGCATGTTTATAAAATTCGACGTGCGGAATTAACTTTGGTGATTCGCGAGTCAACCTGGCAAGTTTTTCGGCAAGCGATCCTGCAGGGCCGGTGTTGAGGATCTCGGACAGCACCTTTTCGGGCGTTTGGCCTTCTGGATTGCCAAAAGCTGAAATGGCATTGGCGACCTCCTTTACCGATTGATTTCCAGCTTGGATTGTGCTCTCAAGTACAGACTTCTGAGACTTTATCACAGACTCCTGAACTTGAATTTTTTCGTTGGCTTCAAGGAGCGTTCTATTAGCAATGGAAGCCAACTGATTCAGATAGTCTTGAAACTGTTGGAAGGGCTGATTTTGAACATTTTTGGGTTTGAAACTTAGTAACGCTACTTCAAGCGCCCGTAAGGCGTCAACGTATTTTTTCCAAAGTTCAATGCAGGGAGCTAATTGAGTTGGCCGGTAGATCTTGGAGATGTCGTTTTTCGTTGTCTCCTCTGAAAGACTTTCAACATCATTGATCGCGGCATCGATAGCACTCGTTTTTTCGACGCTCCATTTTTGGTCCAGCGGATTCTCTTCGCTAGCTGCAGCTTCTTTGTTCTTGACCCAAATGGTGAGCGTGAGCGGGTCACCAATGTCGGGGGCAAAGCGGCTAACCACTCCTTCCACTTTGATATCGTCTGCAAATTTGGCTTCAAGAAACATCACAACTTTCTCAGCGCTCGATGCCTCCTGTGCCAAAACCATATCGTTCAGTCCAACCTGACGGAGAGTCTCTCGAGCGATTGGATCGTCCATCTCGATCGCCCCGTACGCGATGCAGTACTTCGCAAGCGTTGGATTGGCTCGAAAGGTCTTCATCACGTGTTGTCGATCTTTGGGGTTTGACAAGGCTTTCTTGTACATTTCCCAAGCTTGCTTCGTTTTCTTTTCCTCGAATTTCTTCTTCAGCAGATCTTTGGCCTTTTTAAATAAATCAAGTCCAGAACTGACTGCACGTCCTGCGATGCCTGCGGCTGCGCCCGTACCCATTGCACCTGCAGCTAAATCGCCTGCTGCAGCGACCGTTAGGGATACGGCTTGTCCAAAGGCGATCGCTGCCTCCATGGTGTCGTTGGTAAGATGCCGCTTGAGTTCATCAACTTGCGCCAACAAAGCTGGTGCTTGTGGGCTGGTCGCTTTTCTCGCGTCGTCGACTAGCGACGTGAATGTGATGAGATCATAGCTACGCTCGGCAGCAGCCACAACGTTCATCGCAAATGCTTTAGCCTTCAGTGGGCCGCCAAGTTGGGGAATGAATGTAGTGATTACAGCGCCTGCGGCGTCAAAAATCAGATTAAACATCTCCAGCGTGGCGCGATCCCTTTCGATCTGTGCGATCAACGAATCGATGGAATACAGATCCTCTAACAGCACGGAGTCGTCGTCATCTGTTCCAATGCTCATCCCAAACGCAACACCCAATCGCTTGTTGAAGGCGTCGTTCTCTTCCATAATTTCTTGATTTGCGCCTTCCGACCCTTTTTCAAGCGCGTTCGCATCAACCTTGCTTTCAAATCCTTTGGACAGTTCTCCACCTTTTTCAAAGACGCCATCGAAAAGTGTATCAAAGCCTTCAAGATTCTTGCCTTGGTCGTCCTTCATTTTGTCGATGGCCGCCTTGGCTTCTTTGTACTTTTTGGACTCCTCGCCACCTTCTTCTGAATTCTTTAGCAACTCGAGACTCGTCTCAGCTTCTTTGAGTTGCTTCTTATATAACCCATTATCCACCGCATCTTGAAATGCTTCTTTCAAAGCTTCTTGTGCCATCCCCTTGATTTGACTCTTGACCGCAGCCATGTCGACCGGATCTTGACTCATCAAGTAAGCCAGTTTGCCACCTTTCATTACTACCTTTAGGCCCTTCGTAACGTGCTTGGCAGCTTCTTCAAGTTTTTCATTTCCTGTGGCATCAGAAATACAACCTAAGGATGCTCCGACTGCTTCCGCTAACAGGTCAAAACCATCATCGTATTCACGTGAAGCCAGCTTGCTGGCAAACAAGCCAAGATTGGCGCAACCGTTGAAGGCGCCTTTGGCTACTTTCCCAATTGTCTTTCCGTTTTCACCTCCAACCGAAGCTCCAACAATGTCTCCGATTAAATCGCCGATGCTCGATGCAGCGTTCTTGTAGTTGGTCTTTTTTTCCATCAATGCCGAAGTTGTTTTGATACCTCCTTGCGCACATTTCGTAACTAGTTCGAGGATTTTTTGTACATTTCCCTGTCCACCCACAAGTGACAAAACAAGGTCAGCCACACCCGCGCCAATGCCCAGGATTTCCGAAATATCTCCGAGATGGTCTCGCACATCCTTTAGGCTATCTACTTCCTTGCGAGCCTCTGTCTCCAAGCGTTTGTTGTACAGAGCGCTTGCTCCCTTGAACAACTGAATCACACGACTGAACTCCTCAGGGCACTGATCTTCAGAGATCAACCCTTCGCGAACCAGCGGCGTCCACATCTCGTTCATTAGCTCTTGAGGCGTGAACTCGTATTCCTCGTTATTCTTGAGCCGCTGCGTCAAAAGTTCCAATTGGGTAATGACTGCATCGAGTGCCTTCTTCTGTTCGGGAGATGGTCCCGTGATTACCCGCCCTTTATAGTGTTCCGTGTCGAAATTTTTTTCCGATTTCTTGTTTTTGGTGCTGACCTTCTTGCTTCCGTATAGAATCTCCTTTCCGGACACCTCCATCCGCTTTTTGACTTCGACCTCGTAGTCAGTGGCGTTCCGAATTTCTTCCTTTTGCAACTCGATCAAATTGCGCAGGTCGTTGAGTGCCTTTTCTCGGTTCTTGGACTTTTTGTCAAAATCCTCGGAGTTATCGGCAATAGAAGGGATTCCAAATTGGGCCAGAATCTGGCGCTTTTCCATGATTTCCAGGGAATACATCCCACCCGGCTCTTCCCCATCCTTGAACTCGCCAACTTCTTGCTCGATTGCTGCAAGATCTAATTCGTTTCCATCCGAATCTTTGGGGATCAGTCCGGTATCGACACTATACAAATCCTTGCCGCCAATCACGCGACCTAGCCAGGCCTTTTGGCTTTCGTCCATTCGTTTGGTCTTATCCATTGGAGCTTGTGTACCGGTCGACATGGTATTCACCTATATTGGGCTAGTGGTGCGTCAAACTTACATTTTAGGATCAGCCGCAGTGCGGTAGCACGCGGTTTGGTCAGCGAGAACCGGACGCTAATGCGTTCCGGCTAATATGCTCAACCCTATTCTTGGCCCTGACGGACCAGCGCGGATTATTCATGCAAATGCAAACTAAAGTGGCCCCGGCTGCGTATAAGTTGTTAGTTTACAACACCTTACCCGCAAGCACGGAAGCCAAACATGAGTA
>JAYTVL010000057.1:0-31874 GCA_043744075.1 Pirellula sp.
CATCCTTATCCGAATGTAAGGTTTGCCAGTCAACATCCAAGGTAAGAGCCGTATGCGGTAGTTCCGCACGTACGGATCTGTGCGGGGGGCGGCCAGCAATGGCCGTCCCTACCGCGATTCTCTTTAACGTTAAAGAGACCTGACCCCTTTTCTTTCTCGTTTCATCTTGGAATTAACTCCAGCTTGATTCGTAGATTCATAATCGCTTCCTCATTCTGAAAGTATATCACAATCCGCCGGCGGAGAGCGTGCTTGTGCTTCGAGCTAACTCGCGCAACACTCCCCGCGCCCCCGCATGCTCCGCCCCGCGCAAGCCGGTGGGATTCATTGTCGCCTCTGTACGTGTTGCGTTGCTCCAAATCGTAACTCCAATGTGGTTCTCGACGAGAATGAAAACTTCTTCCGGGTAATCGACATCAACTTGTACAACGAAGATATCCGCTCGATCTTTTCCGATCTTGCCAAGCTCCTTCGTCAGTTCATCAAAACTGACGGCGTCAGCTACGATTTCTCCATCGTCCAGCGCGATGAACTGCTCTGGGGGATACATCGATGTAAGACGAGGCTTCAAATCGCGATTGGCGGTTTCGTTCTTGCTTCGATCGCTTGCGCCGCGCCCATTGCGATCGTCGCACCCGAGCCCGCATGCCCATGAAAGGCGGCAGAATTCGAATAGTTTTGACTTTTGGATATGGTAGACTTGTAAGTGAATATCGCGTCTTAGAACCAATACATAGGAATTTGCCATGTCTAAGTTGGACTATCGAAATATCGAACAGGATCCCGATCGCTGCGGAGGGCAATCCGTGGTGGGCGGAACGCGCATTCGGGTTGCAACCATTTTGGTCTGTTACCGTCATGGTATGAACGTCGAAGAAATCGTCCAACAATACCCTTCTCTAAAACCAGCGGACGTTCACGACGCCCTGGCTTATGCGTATGACCATTTGGATGAAATCGAATCTAGTCTATCCGCAGATGACGAAAATTGCGTGAAGGCCGAAGATGTACGCAGGAAGTGGACGATTTGACCCAGCCGCGATTCTTCACGGACGAAGATGTCTACGCTGCAGTTGCAGTTGCCTTGCGGAAATCAGGACTTGACGCGCCGAGTTCGCCCGAAGCCGACCGACTTGGTGAATCCGATGACTCGCAGTTGGCCTTTGCGGCGAATACCAGCCGCGTTTTGGTGACATTCAACGTCGCCCATTTCGTAGCTCTACATTCCGAATGGTTGGAGCGTGGTCAGAAACACGCCGGAATTGTCGTTTCCAGCCAGCGCAACATCGGTGACACGCTGCGAAGGCTAATGAAACTAGCCCAATCACTCGACGCAGAAGTTTGTTCCAATCGACTGGAGTATCTTGGAGATTGGTAGAGATTGATTGATGTGCATCCTGATCGAAATTCGCTAATATGGAAGCTGATTCTACTCTAAGCCTATCCTAAACGCTCGTGCGAAGTTGGAAACACAATCGATTATGTCGTCGGGCACTTTAATCGATCTCGAATTCTTTTTTCGCTCTTGAATGCCAATGCAATCTGGTTGCCGTGTAAATTGAAAGCAAATAGTTCTTTCGTTGGGGGCAGTTTTCGTTGTATAATGGAAAGAAATGATTATCGATTTTAAGTCTGTCGGAGGATAGAGGCTATGACACCTGCAACTGGCATTGTTCGGGACGGCAAGATTGAAATTGCTGCCCCAATTGATTTAAAAGAGGGTGCTGAAGTCCGTATCTGGCTTGAGGCGAGTTTGATCGAAGATGACGATGGTCCCATGAGCGACGAGGAAGTGTCGAGAACGTTGGCCGCGATGGACAAAGTCGAACCGCTCATAATGACGGTCGAGGAACGGAGCAATTGGGAAAAGTCGCTCGCGGACCAGAAGACTTTTGAAATCTCAAATTTCGAAACTCATCTAAAGAAACTCCAGAGCTACTGGAAATGAAAAAGCTGCTTCTCGACAGCGGCATAGTTAGTGCCTATGCGGATCGCAGGCACGGAGTTTTTGAGCGGCTGCAGGAACTAGCTCGCCAACGCAAACGCATTGGAACCTGCCCTCCAATTATAGCCTAAACGCAATCGACAGTCTCCTGTTTGCGTTGCCGGAATATGCAAAAGCCAAGGCCTGCCAAACTGACAATGCCGCACAAAACTATGCTGCCTGGTTCCGGAACCGCCGTGATCGATAGATTGTCCAGCGGCATGGAACTGAAAGCTGCAAAGTTGAATGCGTTGGCATTGAATCGAATCGCAGAAATGTTCGGATTGTTGACGGTGAATGTCTGAGCGGTAATGTCTGTAAAGATGCTGCGATTCGACTCTCCTACAGATCCAAGAACTCCGCCACCGGCGCTGAGCGCTTCCATGCTCCACAACGGAAGCGCCACTCCGGTTACTCCCGATCGAATCGCTGGACGAGTAATGCCAATGGATGTCAGCAATTGGCTGCTTTGCAACGTAAACGTCACTGCGGAGTTGGATCCGGACTGCGCCAGTACGTTGAATGGCGATGTCGCAATCACCGGTTCCAATCCAGGATAAATCATTCGTTGGTCAAACACCACCACCTGAGTTCCGGCAGTCACGTTGGATATTGAGAGTCCAAAACCACTCAAGTAGTTGTTCAAGGTTGCGCCGCCGACGCCAGCTGTCGCGCCGACCGCGTTGATCGCGTCGAAATTGATGATTTCTCCGCATGCAATCCTAGCCGTCGTGACGCTCATCAATCCGAAAATACCAATGGATAGACTAATCGACCAAGCAAATACGTTTCTCATGTTTCCTCATCCCGTGTGTTGGTTTAGCGAAAAAGTAGGTGTCGATCACAACATGGGCCGCAAACCGTGGGCTAGCGCCCTTCGGCTAATCAGCCGCAACGCGCTAGCGTCCGGTTTAGCCCCACTTATGATCGAAGCCAAAAGTGTCGTGCTGATCGGATGACAATTACGCGATGTATTGACCACTTCCGACAGAACGCCCATAATGCATTAGCCGGCGCTAATTTCTAAACGTGACGTGGGAAATGAAATATTTGACCAAATCGTTTAGGATTTAGTCCAACTTGTTTCGACTCGCTGTTTTTTGCAGGAGGCGCGGCGGCGAAGGAATTCGCTACTAGCCACACGTTGGGTCGTGAAGATCCCATAGAACCATCGTTGCAAGCCGCGCACTACCAACCTAGCCGGAGTTGCGTCAACTCGCGGCGAATGCGATTCGAGTCGTAAACGCGGACGGTGCCGGTTTTCGTTGAACCGATCCAATAATCACCAGACGTGCTGAATCCGTGGTGCCCGGCAAGTTCGTCCATCTTGATCGAGGCCTGAATGCGGTCGTTAGCAACGAAGTGGAAGTTTTTACCCTCCAATGCGACTGTGCCTTTCGAATTCATTTCGTATTCGTTTTCCATAACTGCGGTTTTGTCGCCGACTAAGGCTATCGGCCTGCGGATTTCTCCCGAGGGCACCCGAACGACAGTTCGCAATTCATTTTCTCTGTCTAAAAGAATTGCAATTGTCTGGCCAATCGATGCTCGAGATTGAATTGGAAATCGAAACGAACGTACTTGAACTCGAAACGGCGTCGCAATAGAAAAGAATTCGCGACCAGTTACCGAATCAAACAGCTTTAAGTATCGTTCACCCTGCTCTCGCGGTAAATCGACAGGTGCGAGATATGCTTCCACAACAAAGTATGAGCCATCAGGCGGCGCGGATTGATCGACAAGCACAATACGTGGATCGGCGTCATCGCTATCGGAAAAACGTAGTTCATAAAACGGACGCTGAGGGTCGTTTCCATTAACACAGTAAACTCGAAAGACCCTTGGATCGGTCGATCGATTGGATCGGCTGTCAGGCATTAGTGCACCATTCTGTGTCTCGTACCGTAATATGAGCACTTCTCCCGATGCCGGAAATGCAAACTTATTTCCTAATGCTCAAAACGGAGATCAACTCACCGACACGCGTGGACCACAGTTTCACTTGGCCGTCCGCTTGGCCAGTGGCCACCATTGAGTTGGTGGGTGAAATTGCCAACGCGGTCGCTGCACATGCAAGTGAACATACAAGGTCACCGCTTGCATTGTTCCATACTTTAACCACACCCTGATCATCGTTATCGAACAATGAGGTCGCGCTATAAAGTCCGTCTTGGGACAATATTGTGGGTGCTATCGGTGAATGAGCATGTACCGGACGACTATGCAAATCTCGCATCTTCCATTGGTGGATCAATTGGTTGCTCTCTACTTTCCAAAGTTCCAGTTTTTGTGGAGTGTTCCAGATCAACTGAACAGGTGATCCATTCGGCTGAAAGGCGACCGGGCCGTCGCCAAGCCGACCAAGCGCCTTGTTCGAAAAATTGTCCAGGTCGAACATCAAAGCACTGAGCGTGGGCTCCCCATTGGACGATGAGCCACCTGCCAAAACGCGATTTCCTGTCGAGTCAAACGCCACGGACGTTGAGTCTCGAAAAATTTCCGATAGTTTGTGTGCGTCTATTCCGGACAGGCAGGCTACGGCTTCGTTTCGAATTCGAGCAGTTTGGGAATTGGAATTCGAATGTTGCGTCGCGGTTGCAATCAGTTCCAACGATCGAGTGCGCCAGTCCTCAAGTGGCAGTCTCAAACGTTGATGCATGGCCTCGTGTAGCAATCCATCGACCAGCCGATTTTCCGCAAGCTCGATTGCGTTGTTGGCGCGAGATTGCTCGGACTGCCACCATAGGGACACCATAACAATTAGCAACAACGCTCCAACGGCCATAGAAACTACGGAAGTGGCAAGCGCCTTGTTGCGCCGACTCCAGAGCGAGAACTTCCGAAAAAATCCAGCGGGATTCGCTTGCGTCGGCTCGTGCGCAATCCAGCGTCGAAGATCGGCAGCAACTTCCGCCGCGGACGAATACCGTTCAGAAGGTTTCAAATTCATGGACTTGCGGCATATGGCTGCCAAGTCTCGCGGAACCCCTGCGACAAGTTGCTCTAGCGGGATCGGATGAGTCGGATCGCCTGCTTTTGCAGTCGAATTCCACGAAGACTCGTCGAAACATGGTCGCAACGCAATCGATTCGTAAAGCGTCGCTCCATAGCTGTAAATATCAGATCGCTCGTCGCAATAACCCTGAAGTTGTTCGGGCGCGATGTAACAGGGCGTTCCGACTGCATCGTTGGTATTCGCATTTCGTACGGGCGATTCAATTTGATTCGACATCGATTTGCGAGTAGCTGGATGCGGTTCTCCCTTTTGTTCAACGACGAATCTATCACGTGACAATCCAAAATCGATCAGCCAGCAAGTTCCTGATTCGTCGACCATCACGTTGGCAGGTTTTACGTCGCGGTGGAGTACATTTACGTGGTGAGCATGGTCCAATGCGTCCGCTACGTCTGCCATGCCACGAGCGATGGACTGAAAGTAGGCAACCGACAATTTCAAAGGCACGGTACGCCACTGCGATGTCAATTCCAGTTCCGCAGAACCGATTGGCGGTTCTTGTTTCCGCTGTTGGACGCACATTTCGGCGAGTTTACTAAGTGGCGGCAGCGGTATGGACGGGCTTCGTAGGCAATGCGTAAGGGCTACTTGTATGATTTCGCGAAGTGAAGCGCCGTGAACGTACTTCATGGCAAAATACTGACGACTGTCTACGCAACCCGAGGTGAAAATGGGCAGGATGTTTGTATGGTGGAGTTTGGCAAGCGCTTGCTGCTCGCGATTGAATCGCGGTGTTTGGTCGGGAGCGTGCACTCCATTGCGAATCTTAAGAGCCACGACGCGATTGAGCGAAATTTGCGTGGCTCGGTACACCACTCCCATTCCGCCGCGACCGATTTCGTCCTCGACTTGGAAATCTGGGACTGTTGGAAACGGCTGATCGGCTGCTCCACTTTCTGCGAGAACTGTGCGGCGTCCCAACAATTGGTAGAAGTCTTTTTCATACTCTGGGTAGGATGCAACATACTCCGCAATCGTTTGTTCGTGGTCCGCGTCTGATTCAATCCTCATTAGAAATTCTTCGAGAATCAGATTGCGGGATAAATTCGACGATTGACTTGTCAAAATTAAATCTCGCTAGCGCCGAATATTCGTGTCCATCGATCGTGGAATGCAATGAGTGCGCGGCAAAATCTCTGACGAGCAGTTATTTCATTGACTTTCTGCAATTCCGCGATTTCGCGGTGCGAAAGGTCATCGTAGAATTTCATACAGAGCACTTCTCGTTGTGCAGGATTGAGCAACTGCATAATCTGAGCCACTTGCGCATTCAAACGTTCAGCCTCTTCTCGTCGCTCGGCTTCTGTTCGCGGTCCGGGTTTTTGATCACACAATTGTGCAACAAGCTGTTTGGACGAACGAATCGAATAGATTGCTTCCGCCATCGGGGATCGTTTTATGCGAAAGTGGTAATCCCTATCATCTCCCAAACAGTCGCGCACGATTCGATAAAGCCACGAGAATTCGCTCATGCCGGACTGATGAAATCTGTGCCAGCGACGTTGGGCTTTGGCACATGCATCTTGGTATACATCCTCTGCTCTTCGTCGAGCAGAAATCGCACCAACCGACCGACGCTCAATAACTGCAAGCATTCGCGGGCGAAACTCCTCAAGTAGTTTGGCCAATCGCGTCAGTTGAGCTAGTTGCACTTCTTTGTCGTCCAGCGAGTTAAACGTAGCGACTTTTGACATGTGACAATCTTCTTGGCAAAATTTATCGTTGAGTTGGCAATGCAACGCCGGGTGTCAATCGCATTTCGGGCCGGTTGATTATAGCAGTATTGGCGTGCATCGATAAGTTTTGCGAAACTTGTCTTCACTTGAATTCGTCCGTGTGTGTGGCTTAATCGTTTTGTTGTTACTACATAGGAATTTGCCATGTCTAAGTTGGACTATCGAAATATCGAACAGGATCCCGATCGCTGCGTTAAACGCCGAAGCCACAAAGTGTTCGGATGGTCGTCAAAAGTCTGTTTTCATAGGGCGACTCGATATTTGGAAATAGCAATTGACTGCAACGAGCAAACAGATTGCTTTCATCATGAGCCAACACAAAATCACAAATTGCCATCGGGTTTGGCATTCCTACAGTTTTGCCAAGTATTTACCGGGCGGGAGCTTCCTTGCGGAAATCTGTTTTGCCCAGTCTGTGTCTCGTGCTGCCGTCAGACTCAGCGAGTGCTGCCATAGATTGCCGCCGCCAAACACAGGCCGGTCTGAGGTCGCCACTCAATGTTCGGACCAACCGGAAGCTGTCTGACGATACAGGTCCACCTGCAATAGCATCTTGTGGAACTTGGCTGGGACTCCCTCGTCGGCCTGCTATTTTTTTTCTGGGCGAGGGAGTCCGTAGTAGTCCCAGAAAACGTTTTCGCTTTCCAACGTCAGTTGAAAACCATTGCTAACACGTGTCATGTAGTTGTAGCGACTGCAGTTGAGCGCGACGTAGAACGCACGTTCGTCGCCGAGCTCCTTTCGCAGTTGGTTCATGTCGTTTCGATTGATACTTGAGGGAGACTGAGTGATCTTTTTGGCGAAAGCCAAAGCATGTTGTTGGCCCGGAGTAAACCGGCCCCAATCATTACCTGCAAGTGACTTGCTAAGACCCGCGATTTCGTCGGCAGTGAGCCCCGCAACTTCCCAATTCATTTCGCAGTGCCCCATGCAATACGGGCACTTTACCGAGTTGGTCACCATCCAAAAGAGAGAACCCCCAAACACGCGATCCCAATTGCGAGTGACTTCGCTTCCAGCCGCACGCAAATAAACTTCGAAAGGAACTGCCAACTCTGGCGCATAGCCAAATGCCAATTGATACCATGCTATGTCGCTTGGTTTGTCCATCAACCCAACGGGTAGTTTGGGTGCAATCTGCGACCACGGAAGCGATGGCAACCGCGACTCCCGTTGACGTTGTTTTATCAGCCTGCTTTGCAACGCTTCGTAGCCAAGCCACGTATTCGTCGACTCGTGTTCAATCACGTTCAGTGTCGGAACCACCTCGGATAGCAGACTTGGTTTCGGTGCGGCTGCCGTTGCTGCTGCGCGATCGGTCGGCGGTTTGTGTATCAAATCATTGATATCGAATGCAACCTCTAAAGGTGGTAATGGCTTGTCTACTTCGAAAGATTGAGCACCGATGCAATTTAGAAAACGATCTTGAAAATTAGAGTACGACATATGCAGAACCATTGATCCGGCTGTATTGGCATCAAAGATCGAAACAAGCCTAGCAAAGTCTTCGTCAGGATAGCGATCGGAGTCCACCGTCATGACAAATGCGAATCGAAGCGCTGCAAGCTCAGACTCGGACCAACTGGACATAGAGCCGCTCGTAAGCCCTGAAACCTGCAAGTCCGTAGCACCGGCTCGTTGAAGATCGGCAAGAGCGACCTGCATCGAATAATCGCATCCGTTGGATTTTGCCGACGTCCAACGCATGGCAGCTCGAAGCTTTGGTTCGACCGGCCCGCTAGATCGCTGTGCATAATCCAACTGAAGAAACGCAGCAGCCGTCTTTGGCATCTGGCGTGCTACAACTCGAATCCATGCAGGAAGTGGCGAACCAGAACCCTTTGATGAGCTCGGCATCGCTTTCCACGCCTCTTCATTCGTCAATGGTCCAGCCCATCCCATCGAAGTTGCTTCTCCATCCGTAGCATTTTCAACCGTCACTTCTGTCGACAATGTCAACGATGGAAACGAAATAGAAAGCGAGAACAAAACTGTGGAAAACATTCGCAAACGAGTCATGTTTCTATCCCAATCAAAAAGTACCAAAAGCGAATCTCGCTCTGCCATCAAAAAGACGCAGGCAGTCATATTATCATAAAGGAATCAATGTTGAGTCGACTAGTGACAAAGTTGGTGGCATTTGGCGCTCGTCTTGCCCGGCACCACCGCATTGACACTCGGCGGCGATATTGCATCGCGGAAACCGAAGTAAATCTGTGGAGAACCTATTTCGACATCAACGACTGGCCGGCTTCGCGGTGCTGAATGGCGAGCCAGGCAACTCACCACAAGCCTGCAACGCCAGGATGACGTAGAAGTCAGTGATACGCCTTGTGCGTTTTTGGGGGGTGTTTGGCTAGCTGGCGCATGGTGTCGCATCTACGAGCCTGAATTCGGATTTTGCGATCCAACGATCCAGCAAATGAATGCGATCAGACGTTCACTTGGAATGGGTACACGACAATCAACGGTGGATTTGGAGGGATAATCGGTCCAGGAACTTGCAATTGTCCGACGGTAAAATTTGATGCTATCGATAGCGATTGCTTTACTTCCTACTCTTGTCAGGCTTGCTTTGTATTTCCGTTCACTGGATGACAGCGGCTACTGGAAGCCTTAATCGTCAATTAATTTCGAATTCACGGACGCATTGACCAAAGGTGTCATGGCGATGCTGATAATGAATGGTGTTGGGACGCAGCAGACCAACAAAACCAAATCCGCCGCAACGTACCATCGGTCTGATCTCATGAGCGATTCTCAGTTTGTTAAGCGTGTAGAAGCAGCGGTTGAAGAAGCTGCTCGAAACGTTGTTGCAACAGCACGCCAGTACGACACGCCAATTATTGTCTGGGCAGATGGCGAAACCATCGAGATTGATCCTTTTACAGAACGTCGAGCTCAGCCATCATTGTTCGACGAAGGCAAAACTGAACTTTCTGGCGACTCGCCATTAGAAGTTGTCTAAGGATGGTTTCTTTTGACTTCTATCGCTAGTAGTACCAAAACATAGCTGTCCTGTCGTCCCGACTAAAAATCCAAGCGCTCGCCGCATGGGTTCGCGGCGAGCTGAGGGCACGTTGTTGGAATACCTGTTGCGCAGCAGGGAGGTCACCTACAACTGGCCATCCCACATAGGCATGGGCATCAGTTGCGATTTGTAAACGCGATCCCACTCGGCCAATGCAGAATCTACGTTGGCGGCACGGCGAGCCGAAAGTTTCGTCAATCCAGAAGGCCTTTGATTGGATCGCACACCAGCCACCGAGCCATAATCGCCAAGGCTAATCGTTTGGTTGAACCCGTCATTCATACCAAGCTTAACCGAGTTCGAATAAGCAGGACATGACGAGTTGAGTTGCACATTCTTTGAATCGATAACACCAACACCACGATCAACCATCGGAACTGGCATCGAAGCGGACGTCCTATCGTTGGTTGATATTGGCTGATCAGTGAAAACGCTCGCCGCAAGTTTTGGTGAACCAGCGACCAAAATGCTCAACGGTGATGGCGGGTCGGCGATCCCTTGAGGGTTGGTGTTGCCAGCTGCCAACGCAAACGTTGTAGACGCCTCTAGACTCCCGGAGGTGAGGGTGGCTGATGCTGTGTATTGGTAGACAAGCTTGCTACCGTTGTCGACGATCCAGATATTGCTGACGTTGGACGGATCGATTGTGATGCCAGTGGGACTGCTGGCGCCGGACGTGGAAAGCGTCCAACTGCCTTGTAAACTGCCCGCCACACTGTACTTAAACACTTTGTCGGTGGATGAATCGTTCACGACCCACAGTGATGTGCCATCCGTCACAATATCTTTGGGACTCGAGTTGCTGCTATTAAGGTTGAAGCTGCCGGCGGCCGTCTGGCTGCCTGACAGGCGCGTGGCTGCCCCAGCATACTTGTAAACCTTGTCGCTTTTGCTATCGACGATCCACACGTCAGTTCCGTTAGTAGCGATACCTTCAGGCGTAGCGTTGGAAGCCAATGTGCCGGCACTCCAAGAGCCTAAGAGGACGCCGCTGTTGTTATAGACATAGACGATGCGATTGGCGTCGACAACCCACACCGTAGTGCCGACCGCAGTACTCGCAGCTCCTCTAGGTGATGCGTTCGCACTATTCAAGCTGTACGACTCGACTAGTCCGCCATTTGCGGTGTACTCGTAGTTCAAATTCTGGGTCGCGTCATTTACGACGTAGAATTTCGTCGGCTTGTCGAGGTTCACTACTGGTGCGTCCGCGGGGTCAACACCGCTGTAGTTAGTGTCAGCACTGACTGCTGCCGCGAGCACAATTGTGTATGCGATATTGCCGTCGCCAAGCGTATCGTCTACTCCCTGAACAGTAACGGTTTGAGTTACGAACCAATTCGCGGGAGTAAAAGTCAAAAGTGAATTCGAAACCGTCCCTTCGGTCGTATCGCTCGAACTGACAGCGATAGTTACATTGGCAGTCGGCTGCGTGTTGAGCGCGACGCGAAAAACATTGCTGCCGCCCAATTCGCTGGTAGTGAGCCCTGTCCGATGCGTTACGCTGATTCCTGGCGCCGGATGTACAATGGCAAGTCCTCTGGGGTACTGCGCCGCCTCGATACTTGAAATCACCGATCCGTCCAGATTTGCTCGATACACGGCCGACTGAGCCACCCAATTTGACCAGTACAACTTGCCGGCCGGGATGTCGAGAGCCAGTCCCCTGACGAAGTCTAGGCTGCCCGACGCTGTTGCGGCATCCGCTAGGACGGCCACATTTGAACCGTCCAGATTCGCCCTGCGAATCACGTCTTGATCTGTATCGGACCAATAAATCTTGCCTGCGCCGACGTCAAGTGCGATGGCGTATGGGCTGGTTGGTGCGATGCCCGTCCAAAGGAGCTCGGTGTTCGTACCGTCCAGATTCGCCCGCTGAATATTGTCTTGTATTGGGTCGGTCCAATAAATCTTGTTGTTGACGGTGTCTAATGCAATTCCACCGACGGTCATCCCCGCCTGTGCCAGTACGTCTTCCATAGCTGTACCATCCAGATTGGCACGTTGGATTTTTTTCACCGAATTGTTGAACCAGTACAATTTGCCGGCAACCGCGTCGAGAGCGAAGCCGCTCCCTCCCGTTACACCAGAGATGACGTTTTCGACCGCGGAGCCATCGAGATTAGCCCGTTGGATGAAGCCAACAGAACCACTCCACACCCGCCAATACATTTTGCCGCCGACAAGATCGACCGCGAGATCGTACGCATTGCCTAGGCCTGAGCCGCCGTTCAACGCATTGAGATCGACGAGTGTTTCTGGCTGCGACCCGGTGAGCCTGGAGCGTTTAATCGTTTGCGTGAGAGTATCGTGGAAATATATGAAGCCGGACAGGCTATTGTCCAAGTTCACCGTCGCGATGTCGGCCACGTCGCGACCACTGTACTCAACGTCGCTACTGATGGCCGCCCCGACAATAATGTTGTAAGCAATATCGTCTCCTAAGACCCCATCGCTGACTCCCGTTACGGTCAGGATTTGGGGTATGTCCCAGTTGGCAAATGTGAATACTATGCTGGCGGTCGACACTGTCCCTTCTGCAGTGTTCGAAGAGCTGATCGGAATGGTCACATCGGATGTTGGTGCAGTTTGCAGTACAAGGCTAAACGAAGCCTGGCGACCGTCCTCGCCTGTGATCATCGCGCCCGAGGCCGCATTAACCGTGATGCCTGCGACGGGGGAATTGTCGATGTTGATACCGTATTGACCGATCCAGCCATAGGTTCCGGAGCCCTTGACGGCCAAGGTATAACTACCCGGTGCAAGGTATCTGACAAGCTGCGCATTTAGCGAGTCCTGCGGATTTGCAGAAGTCAACAACAGTCCGCTCGAGCTGCGCAGTTCAACCACTGCATCGAGATTCGGAGAAACAGAGTCCCCGTTGACGGCGACGCGATAGGTATCCCCCACTGCAACTGTAAAGGCGAACATGTCCACGTCTGTATTCGTCCCCACGATGCCCGAGCCACTCCAGGCATTGCCTGTGCTGGCTAAGGAGGTCGCGGTTGCGGCAGTATCTCCGCGATCATCGCTACGATATCCAAATCCGTTCGTCGCGCCGGCCAAAATGGCTATGTCATCTTGCTGTGGCCCCCCGACTACAAGCGGTCCATTGCTCCACGTCGAAAAATCGTGAACAGCTCCGACCGTCATGATCGACTGCCATGTAGCTGTCGACGCGGAATACTGGTGTTCCAAACCGAAGGCATGTCCGGCCTCGTGCGACACGATGTCTCCAGTCGAAATCGGAACATCTTGATTTGCTGCAAATACATAGGCGACATTCGCAATCGAATTGGTGAAGGATCCGATATAACTATATCCACCCAAACCGGTTGTCCCGGGGGCAAACCAGTCGCTAGCATTACCGCCAATGGCAACTCTCAGCGCGACTCTGTTGGCATTAGCGATAGGCGTTCCTGGGGCGAGAACGGAAGGTTGCACGGTGGTTACATTGATATTGAAGGGTGCATAGTCCTCAACGACGCCCTGCCAGATGGCTCGGATATTCGACAGTTCTCGGTCATTGAATGTTGTCGCATCACCATCGATGTCATAGGCCGGTGTGGTGACGTTGTTGTACGTGCCCCAAACCGGCTCAAAGTGGCCATTAAAATCTAGATAGAGCGATGCGGCGGCACCGGGGTTGCCGTGTAGAGCTGGAACGCCGGTCGCAATGTCGACGTTGAACACAACCCGCTGTTCGAGGCATTCGATCATCAGTCGTCGGATGCGAACGGAATGGGGCACCGGACGAAAGGGTTTACTTTTCGCAACAGGACTTCTTAACGTATGAAGGCGCCCACCTATTGACGACAAATCGAAAGCTAAAAACTGTTTGAATATCGATGGCCGGAGCATTTTTTAGATCCTTGTTAAGTGTTTTCAGTATGCACAACTGGATTTGGAGTTTGCATCCGATTGCTCCTCCAAGGAACAATGCGAAATCCAAACGCCAAATACCCAACGGCCCGATCGAAATTTCTGCAAAAAGTAAGAAAATAAATCCTTCCCGCAAGGAGGTCGTTCAGATTTAGTGGCTTTGAAAACAGACCTGAAGACGCTTTGAAGCATTTTTGGCCAGTCTGCGCTTGCTTAATCCCACAGGCTTAGAGGTCGTCCAGCTTGAAAACGATGTGCTTCCTGTGAAATAAGGATCGGTCGACCAATAAGTGTCCTGTATGGTGATGATGTGGTGACGTAGCGGGTGTTTGATCGGCAAAGGCGAAAGCCGCCGAATTTACTTCGGCGGATCGTTACCATCACCCTACTAGAGGTAGGTTACTAAGTCTTGTACCAGACTGACGCTGTAGAAATCGGGCACTTGCCTTGTCAAAGTTTCGGACCATCCCCATTCCGTCAGGCGTACTGCAAAAAGATGAGCAATCCAAACTGGAAACTGGCTATCGACAAGGCAATGACTAAACCCAGCCTGGGGTTCTTTCCGAAGATAATCAAGAGCCACATGCATGCCAAAATGGTGCCCAGTACCTTCAGCGACAAAAACAGCCACACTTGCCCGCCAGAAATCGCTAGGAGTGCAATTCCTGCAGGGTTGCGCTCAAAGTCTCCAATGACTTCTCGGCAAGTCAGCACCAAGTACCCATCAATGACTGCCAGCTGCTTTTTGCAAGTGTGTAATTCGCCGACTGAAATCTGCCAATACTTAGCAACCAAGCTGACTTGGGGCCTTCTCTCGAACAGGCAGAACCAATGAAGTACATTCCTTGGGATTGTCTGGGTAGACAATCGATTAAGGCATTCCAGTGCCTCACTATCTCTTTTACTTAGAGTTCCCCTATGCCTAGCACTTTTCGAGCTTCCTGCTGGAGCATTTCGAGAACGGCTCGTTGGTTCCAATTGAGGGAATGATTGCCGAGTAGCGAAAGCGCGGTTAATCGCTCGGATTCGGTTGGCTGTGCAAGCGCTGCCTGAGTGTATGCCTCGGCTTTGTCAAACCATGCGCGGGATTCCGGATAGCGGGCCAGATCATGACATGCCATCGCTAACAAGTACCAGGTATAGGCCGGCAGACTATCATGCTCTGAAAGTGGAAATGGAATGCTTCCCACTTGCTCCCATTTGCGACTCGCATCAGTAAGGAATACGACCGCCTCTTCGATATGACCGGCACGGTAGAACAGCCCACCGACGCAATCGAGTGGAATCTGGTTCCCTATTCTGGCTGTAGTTTCTTGAATCATCTCTGGTAGCAAAAGGATCACGCGATCGAAGTCGTTCAATGCATTGGGGACGAGTGCACAAGTCCATGCCCGATCTTTGACGTTATAAAAAAGCTCGTCTGATTCGCCAACGAACAGCGACTGGCAAATTTGACGATACTCTTGTTCCTGGCCTAGCGCCAGGTGAACGACTGCCAAGAGAAGACTGGAGTGCGGATCCTGAGTGAGTTCGAGACTACGCCTCGCATCGATGAGCGCCTTTGCCCACTGGCCAAGTTCGGCATGCAGATTTAGCCTCGTAGTGAGTATCCCGTGATCATCTGGCGCGAAATCGAGTGCGGTATTTAGTTCGGATAATGCTTGCTGGGGTTGACCAGTGCGTGCGAACAGCTTGGCTCGCGAAAGACGGTACTGCGCCCGACTGGGTGCGAGTTCAATAGCTCGGCTGTATTGGATGCTCGCTTCCTCAATATCTCCGCTTGTGTAACTCGTACGAGCCTTTTTATAGTGGATTCTAGCCAAGAATCTACTTTGGTCGTCACTGTGGTCCAACGAAAAACCAGATGAAGCATCCCAGATTTGTATCAGCCCGGCGTTGTCACCCGCAGCCAGTCTTTGACCATCGTTCGACCAACTCACGGCTGTCAATGGCTGGTCGGAAGTGCCCATAGACAGTAATTCATCTCCAGTTGAAGGGTCCCAGATTTTTAAGCGGGCATCTTCGCCAACCGACGCGATGCGACGATCGTCCGGCGTCCAATCTAATGCTTTCACCGAAGCAACATGCTGCTCTGTGTAGCTAACTCTTTTACCCGTCGACACATTCCAAACGGCAACTTCTCCGATCCCATTTCCAGCTGCTACAAATTCGCCATCTGTGCTCCACGACACACAATTCGCCGGCACTCGAGAATTGCCCAATGGTAGTTTTTGAATTCTCGTTTTCTGATCGACATCGAGGATATGCACATAGCCCATATGCATATGGTACCCGTTTTCAGTTGAATCACCCTTGCCAGCAATTGCCACTCGACGGTTATCGTCTGCCCAGGCGGCGTTAGCTATGCCGATCCCAGGCCATGTAAATAAACAATTGCCGGAATGGATTTCCCAAATGTCCAATCGACCATACTGCCATGCTAAAAGTCGGTCGCTGTGTGGTGACCAAACTAGGTCTGGTAAGTTTTTAGTTGCGACGGTGAACTCCGACACACGCTCACTGTTCTCAATACGATCGATGAGGATTCTAGTTTCACCATCACCGCCCGCAGCCATTGCGCGCAGTTTTCCATCCGGGCTGAGGGTCTCAATCGAATTGGGAGCAAATGAATCTGATTTTGTTACTTCTTTCTTGGATGTGTCCCATTCCGTGCGCATAGATTTGAATTCGGCGACCAAACTTTCACTATTTCGTTGCCAACTGAGTTTCTTGATAGCTTCCGATTGGTATTTAATCTTCGCCGGTTGTTGCGTTGCAGGGATCTCCCAGAGATGGACGGCGCCATCCTCATAACCTGCAGCAATCTGACGCGAATTGGGATTCCAAGTAAGCGAACTTGCACGGCCATGATTTCCGGTCATCGAATCGATCAATGTGCCGGACAATGCGTTCCAAACTTTTACGCTCCCATCGCTGCCTCCCGAGGCGAATGTCGATCCATTCGGACTAAAAGCTAATGCATGGACCTCTCCGGCATGAGCTCTGAGCTCGGACTGTACTTGCCAGCTATCCGTATCTAATAAAAAGCATTTCCCTTCTCGTGTTCCGACAACGATTTTCGGATCGATATCCGTGCTTGTCGAAGCGGATATAATAGTACTGCCATTTAGCAACTCACGCCGCAGCTCTCCCGATTCCACGTCCCATACTTTGACGCCTCCGAATTTGCCACCGTTCCCTGCAACCGTTACTAACAATTTGCCAGGGACCAGCCAGCAAGCTGCATTGACTAAGCTCTGGTGTTCAAGCACATGAAGACATTTCCAATCTGTGGTGTCCCAAATGCGAGCAGTCTTGTCCATGGAAGTTGTCGCTAAATGCTTGCCGTTCGGGCTCCAGCTGCAGTTAATTAGGCTAAAAGTATGCCCGCGCAGAATACGAACATCGTCGGTTCGACTATCCCAAATGCGGACTGCGTTCTCACTGCCCACGCTCCCCCAAGCCAATCGCTGGCTATCGGGACTCCATGCAATTCCCCGCTTTAATACGAACGAATAGTTGAAGCGACGCACGCATTGCCCACTCCGTGCGTCCCAGATTATGGCAGTGCCATCGTAACTCGTAGTCGCGACATATCGGCCGTCTGGACTCCAGGCCACAGAGCTGACCAAATTATAGTGATCACCGAGCGACTGTCCCTCCTGGCAACGCGACAGCAGATAGTACCATTCCCATCCTCTGCGATCCTCGCGTCCCGAAATTGGCATGTGCTTTACGAGCGAATTATACAGCCGGAGCATATTGCCTGACTCCAAGTCGACTAGCCCCAATGGCATTTCGGCTTTGTATTGTTGGCGATAGGCTTCCGAGGCATTTGCGATCGCCAGGCTCTTGGCTCGTTCTGCCTCTGCTCTTGCGTTCTGCTCGTTGATTCGCGCATCACGCTCGCCTTCGAATCGTGTTTCCGCGACTTTTTCTGCCGCTCGCGCACGTGTGGCTTGCATCATGCTCACGACCGTTCCTATTAGCATGGTGCAAGCAATCGCCGATGTTGTCAGTAGCAATACTTTGTGTTGGACAGCTCGTTTGCGACTTCGATACCAAAGCGTGGGTGGGCAAGCTTGTACGGCTTCCCCATGCAGATAACGTTCGACTTCGGCCGCCAGTGCCTTGGCTGAATCGTAGCGCCGGTTACGATCCTTTTCCAGCGTCTTCATAACGATCCAATCCAGCTCGCCACGAATCGACTTAGACATCAAGCGGAAATCAACCTTGCGTCGCTCGTTAACCGTGGGGTCGAGTTGATTTTCCACCGTACTAAGGCGGTGACTGGGACGCGGCGGATCGACTTCGCGAATAATCCGTCGCATTTCATCGAAACCCACCTGCTTGAGTGTCTCGCGATCAAAGGGCGTGCTTCCAGTCAACAACTCGTAGAGTAGCACACCCAAGGAATAGACGTCGCTGCGAGTATCCACATCCAGATTGTTTAACTCGGCTTGCTCGGGACTCATATACAGCGGAGTTCCGACCATTTGCGACAGGCCCGTGCAAAGTGTCTGCTCCGTCAACCGTTGTTGCATGGCTTTGGCGATACCGAAATCAATCACTTTTGGTACCGCGCGCACATCCTCCAACGCGACCAGCACGTTCGACGGCTTTAAGTCGCGGTGAATGATCCCTTTTTGATGCGCGTGTTGCACAGCTTCACATATCTTTACAAACAATTCCAAACGACTGCACAACGTTAATTTGTGTTTGTCACAGTAGTCAGTGATTGAAATACCCTTGACGAGTTCCATGACGAAATAGGGGGTACCCGCTTCCGTAGTTCCAGCATCAAGTATATTGGCAATGTGCGGATGATTCATGAGCACTAAGGCTTGTTGCTCAGCCGCAAATCTGGCCACCACTTGTCGGCTTTCCATACCGGGCTTGATAATCTTCAATGCCACTATACGACGCAGTGGCTCCCTCTGCTCCGCCATATAGACCGAACCCATTCCACCTTCGCCGATTTGTTGCAGCAGTTTGTAGGGGCCGATCTGGGTGCCAGGTTTCTCGACGGGTGTCTGGTCCATGGTAGCCGCGGTTTCGATTTGAAATATCGACGGTGGCGCTTCCAAAAACTGGTCGGCATCGCCAGGGGAGCCTAACAGCGCTAAAACACGAGCATGAAGGGACTGGTCCGCACCGCAGGCCTTTTTCAGGTACGCATTCAATGCCTCAGGCGGCTGAATCCAGCGTGCTACCTGGAAAATAGCTTCTTCGTTTAGCGATTCTTTTTGCATGACGTTGACCTAATTCGCGTAACGCAGTCTTCGCGGCAGCTCCGCTTCCTAATGACAATGCGAAATTCAGAGTCGGAATACCGAATGGTTTGTGACAAATTTCCGAAATAGATCATTCATTCTTAATGAGAAATGTTTTTCAGAACTTCGACGCGTAGCCAGTTTTTTGCGTAAGCCCAATCGTTGTCGGCAGTTGAGGTGGAAATACCAAGTGCCTTCGCCGCTTGCGAGTTGGTAAGGCCGGAAAAGTAACGTAGCTTTACCAAAGCAGCCTTTCTTGCGTCCTGCATTTCCAATTTGTCTAATGCTTCGTTTAATGCCAAGATGTCTACGCGAGGGCTATTAGAGGCTAGTTCGCTCTGGTCTAGCTCCACACGCTCCCGATCGCCGCCAGCTTTTTGACTTTGTTTGTGTCGAGCGACTTCGACCAAAATACGCCGCATTGCTTCAGCAGCCGCAGCAAAGAAATGCCCAAGGTTTTCCCAAGGCTGTTCGCGATCACTTCCCACCATTCTCAAATACGCTTCGTGAACGAGAGCTGTTGCTTGTAGCGTTTGGCCTGGCATCTCTTGAGACATTTTGGACGCAGCTAGCTTTCGCAACTCGTCGTAAACTATCGGTAGCAACTGATCAGCCGCCGACGGGTCGCCAGATTCGATTTGCGACAGGATTCGAGTAACATCGGACATCGGTTGCTCACTTTGCGATTTTGGAACACCGCAATTGTAACTGCAGGCTTCAGAGTTTGCCTCAAATTACTCGTTTCCGCTACATTTTCCTCGTCTATACGCTCCTGACCTGTCGAATGCGCGACTTTTCACGTGTCCGCGTTTGGCAGGTTTTGGTCGGTAACCACGAACGCGCGATCTTCGCTTCGACCGGATCTCGAAAACGCGAACTGGCAACCTACACCAAACAGATCAAACAATACAGCGACAAAGAAAACGCCAAGCGCCGATGCGAATCGGATCGCTACCACCTTTTGAATTTGACCCACCTCGCACAAGGAAAAAACCGAATCGAGTTTCGAGCCTTTGCCGGAACGCTTAATTAAAACAAAGGTGGTCGGATACCTGATGATGGTGCTGGGTCTTCTTTACGTGCCACAGATCTGTGATGTTGTTCGGACCGTGGAACTTGTGGCCGGCACCTTCCTTCCATCCATAGAAGGCGAGTTCGTGAGCGCCGAGAAAATCTTTGCGCGTAAGTACCGGATGACATTTGTCACAGCAATCCTGCGATTCAAGCAGATCGTAAAGGTCAGCAAGGTTCAATTTTCCGTGACCTGAACTAACACGACCCCGCATACGCCTCTTGCACAATGCGGCGATGTGGCGGAGCAAATGAATCTTGCCATCGTCCGACTCAATTTGCGGAAACTCTTTTCGAAGTCGAAATGGACTACGCTGGCATCAGTGCCCGCCGCGTTGGGCGGTGTCGCGACTTGACACCCGAGCGTATCAAACAACAACTCCGTCGACTTTGTGCGACTGGCTGTTTAGCGTTTGTAGGAGGATTGAATTCTTAGATCCAATTGTGGGGCAAAAGCTAGTCCAGTATTGGCAGTCCGTTTGTCAAAGGAAATCGTGGATAGCTTGGGACATTGAAGTGGTTTGGGATCATGCTCATTTACTGCTCGGTATTTCACCGGGAGAAACACCTCAAGAAGCTGCATTGGCCTTGCTGAATAATGCCGAACACTGGTTTCACAATCGATATAGCGCTGCCATGAAGCAAGAGGGTTTGGACGCCGTTTTTCAAGCAGGTTACTACACCGGTACCTGCGGCGAAGCAACCACAGCGCAGATCAAAAGCTTTCTTGAATCTCAATTCGATGCAGACTGATGCCGATTGATGTGTGATAATGTACGATGAAACGGGTGGCGAGATCGTCAAAGGCGAAAGCCGCCGAATTCATTTCGGCGGATCGTTACCATCAACCTCGCATTCGATCGTGCAGCGCGAATGCCCCCGAATTTATTTCGGGGGATTGTTACCATCGACCTACTGGCGGTAGGTTAATCAGGTCAGTTACCCCCGGTGTAAAACGTGTAAAACCGGGGGCTTGGTGGGTGGTGGGTCGGTTGTGGCTAGGTTGAATGTCAACTTCCTCCGGTGTAAAACCGGAGGCTTGTTTCGATGCGATCATTTTGAAGATCGCCGCCATAAGGCGAATGCCGCCGAATTCACTTCGGCGGATTGTTAGAATTTCAGCCCATAACGCTAGATCGTCCCGACTAGTTCTGGCTTCTGACGCTTTAGGTAGAACCGACGCCTTGAGATTAGGCTTCGCATCGCGCGAGTCTAGCCATGGGAATAACCTCCGTGAAAGAATGAACAAAATCGCAAGCTCGTACCGAAATTAAATCTTATCGGAAACTCAAAATCAATTACCCACCCAAAAAAATGGTGTGTCCCCTTGTTTCCCCCAGAGCTACACCGAACGGATCGCATTGGATGGCTTCGAGCTGCCGTTCTTGGCGCTAATGACGGAATCGTATCTACAGCGAGCCTCGTTGTTGGAGTCGCCGCCGCAAATACCAGCAATCAACAACGTTCGGGAATACAGGCGAATCAGGCCTCCGACCAAGCGATGAAAAATCTCGGCATGATTTTCGGCAGCAAGTTCAGCGTCGATACGGCTGAGCGAGTCAACGGAAACATGGGCCGCAGTGCAGGCGAATTCCTGGACAATTTGCCCGAGCCAGAAGCCGGCAGCGAAGCGAAGTTGCTGGTCGCCACCGCCGATTGTAAAGGCGTTCCCTTGGTGAAGGAGGACCGTGAGAAGGTCGCTGCCTTCGAGACGGGTAAGAAAAATCCTGGCAACCGGCGAATGGCGACGGTCACAAGTGTCTACTCAGTCGATCCGAACGTGCGAACAGCCGAAGACATTGTCGCAGTCCCGATTCTGGACATCCTGCACGCCTTGTCTTATGTCTGGAAGGCGGCAAATTTGTTCGCGAAGGATGAGCAATCCAGACGATCCTTCACACGCGAACGATTGTTAAAAATCCTTCGCGGTGAGGTGACTGGTGTGATTCAGGGACTGCGAAGTCTGGGAACCCGCCGTGGCCTCAAGGGAGAAAAACTCAAAACTCTCCGGCAAATATGTGGCTACCTTGAAAAGAACTCTGATCGGATGCGTTACGATGAATATCTTCGTCGAGGCTACCCGATCGCTTCGGGCGTGATTGAAGGTGCCTGTCGTCATCTTGTCAAAGATCGTATGGAACGCAGTGGCATGCGTTGGACGCTCGAAGGGGCACGTTCCATGCTGAACGTACGGGCTGCCTTTCAAAGCGACCACTGGCGAACATTCATCGATTGGCACATCGAACACGAAGTCACCCAGACCCACCCAAATCGACACTTGCTTCAAGACTACACGCCACTAACTCTCGCCTGTTGACGGGCGGAACGCCGGTTACACCCACGGCGGCTACTTTGTTGTTTCGATTGGGACGATGGCCGCATTGGTCTTTTCATCACCAAAGAATTCATGCAGGACAATGGCTAGGTCGCCACCATAATTCTCCCAGTGACGAGCCAATGGGGGTTCCTTTAAGCTTTCGATCCAGTTGCAATTAAATTCATGGACAGCACCATCGATGCCGAATCGTTGCAGAAACCCATCTGCTAGAGTGAACGTAACTCCAGACGGCTTCGCCCTACCCTCTGTGAACCAAGTCCTATTTCGAAGCAAGTTCTCCAGTCGGTCGATTTGCACTGTCGTCTTTTCAGTACCCAATGTCGAAGGTCGGGCCGAGTGAATCTTTCCATTGCCGTCGTTGTGAAGTTCAAGAGCCAACGACGGTTTACGTCCAAACTTAATCTGCTTTTCCAACCAGATTTCCAATGCATGATTTTCTGGGGCTAAAACTGGGTCCGCAAGTTTGTCCCAGCCCCGGTTCAGGTCAATGCCATTGAGGTTGAAACGAGTTCGTCCCTTGGCGACACCATCCTTGTTGGCCATCGGCATTAACCAAAGGCAATAACGTTCGCGAAACGCTTGTGTGTCGCGATCATCCTTTAGCAGTCGGTTGACAAGTCCTTGCGCGACCCAGTTGCCTCCCGACTCCCAGGGATGTGCGCGGGCTCGAACGAAAACATGAAAGGGAGCGTTTGCATTTCCGACTCGAACTATTTCCAGTTCGCGCCCTTCGACGGTTTTCCCGATCGCATCGATGCCCACCATTTGATGTTGCTTGATCGAAGCCAACCAGTTTTCCAGGCTGGATAGTCGGTAGGGCTCAACGCGAGCAATAAACAACTTTGGTGCACTCATAACGACATCCAGCAGGACACGGTTTTCCCCGAGCGACCGTGTGGGAACCGAGCTCCACCGCTCACCATCTGTTGAGATCACCAAAGTCTTTAGTTCATTGGCAACCGAACCATGACGTCCGTTGTAGATATTGTTCAGGTTCTTGAATTCCAGTGTATGTGTGGAACCGGGTTTGGCCTCCAACGCAATGTGAATATGACCGGCAGCGCGGTTGGTGGCATTTCGTTCGTGATCGTATAGCAAGTGAACGTTAACTACACCATTTTCTGCAATGTCCCACCAGACAGGCGACGCGTTTTCGAATGCCGAATCTATAAACACCCCACTGTCGACTCGTGTACCATCAACTTTATTGGCTTCGACGGTATTCGTAGCTGACTTTATTCCGGCTGTCACATTGGGCCGATGCCGCTCTATCATCGATCGAAAATCGCCGAGATTCCAAGGTCCGATGTAGGGCTCGCTCAGATCGACCTCGGCGACTACTACTGTGCCTAAAGTTTCTGCCTGGGCGATCGTTTTGCCGGTTGGATCGAAGACGGCTGAGAGCATCCATCCATCTTTCGGCGCCATGAATGTGCTGCTGACGATGAAAACATGATTCTCACAAGCACGAGCTTACCGATCAGTTGGCCGTCCGGTCCGAGCAACACAGCCGTGTTGTAAACAAGATGCTGATCTCGCTCGTAGAGGCTCAGCACGATGTGCAAATTGTTCTTCCTAGCAAGCTCACCGAAATAGTCGGTCGATGGGCCAGGAATCTTCGCGCGGTGCCTCTGCCGACCAACCTGAGGGAAACGAAGCAGTCTCCTGGGACAAAGCGTTGCTCACCAAACATAGAAAAAGAAGGGCGAGTGTTGGACAGGCGGTGTAGGGGACATTGTGGGGCATGAACATGGTAATTCCTTTGCGAGGTGACCTAACTTGGAAAAACGTACGGCAATCGATACTTGTATGTAAATAAAGCATTTGCCGCGGGACTGTCGATGAAGGACTCTGACACTCTGACTTGGCATTGGCCGTTGTATCGATCGCTTTGATTTCGATGAGGGGAAACGCTATACTGTACCTTATGAGCACTCAACTTACCCCCGAACAATCAACTGCCTTACAGTCGAGTTCTGACCACCGGTTGGTGGTTGTCGATCCTGCAACCAACCGAGAATACGTACTTGTCAGCACAAGCGAATTCGAGGAGATTCGATGTGTTGAAGCCATTCGCAGGGGGATCGCCCAAATGGAAGCTGGCGAGGGACAGCCCCTGGCGGAGGCCATGAACGATATCCGCAATCAGCTCAAGCAACATTCGTCGAGCTGAACAGGACGCGATTTCGCCAACGGACCTCCCGGCAATTCGCTAACACGCTCGCAGTCCCAAAGACGACATTGCCTTTGATTCTGATGTCCCCATGAGAATTTCCACGTCCGTTCGACAAACTGCTTCCATATCCACGTATTGGCCGGTCACCTGTGGAAGTGGCGTGCTCCTGCGGGATCGGCCTAGCAGCAACAGGCATCTTCCCTAGCCGCAAACTCCCCATCCGCATGTGGACATAACCGAAGCCATCTAAAGGCCGCTTCCACAAGTTGGTTCAGTTCTATACTGAAGATTCCTGATCTTTTTAGGAACTTGCGAGCGGAACACGCAAAGTGTCCGGAATCCGCTGTAGTTTGCCATCGCGATCAACGACAGCCAAGGTCACTGAACCCGAGGCGATCTTTGTACCGTCTCGCAGCAAGATATAGCTTTGTTCGATCTTGGCTTCGGTGATCCGATCGATCTTTACTACAATTCTCAGCAAGTCATCGTAACGAGCAGGCATGTGGTATCGGCATTCAATTTTGGCAACGACCACAAATAGACCGCTCGCCTCAAAATCGCGATAGTTGCCACCTTGAGCACGATAAAGATCGGTTCGAGCAATCTCGAAGTATTTCATGTAATTGGCGTGATGAACGAACCCCATCGGGTCGCATTCATCGTAACGCACTCGCAGTTCAACCATATGCTCGGAATTCATGATGCTTGACTATAAGGGAATAGATGGCGAGTGCCCATGTTGCCGTCGGAAATTCTGAGCATCGAGGTCCGGTTTGGGCGAACGATGCGTTGAACCCGTTTAGTGAACCAGCTGGTAACCAGTAACCTCGTCATGACCAACTCATTGTAGAGAGGGCGTTCCTTTGCTGGTGCGTTTCCCTCAAATTTAGTCGAGCGGTTCCGCGTTGGATTGACATTGCAATCGCTACCTTGGACTTCGCCCACGCTGATCAACATAACAATCAACTAGACTCCCCTGATACAACAACCCGTCGCCATGTCGCCGTCGTTCGTCGAATTGCGATCGACCTTTTACCTTCATTCATGGCGTACTCCGAGTGCCCCTGAAGCCTCGCAGGGCTGCTTTTGAATCGAAACACATTTAAACTAGCAGGATACTACGCTTCGCCAAGGACTTCGGGTTTGTCCCAAAAGACCAAATCTGTGTCGACAAACTTGCCTCCGAGCCGAGCAACCAACATGCCGATCTGGCCGCGGTGATACCATGCGTGGCCGTTGACTTGAGTCAATGCTTTCTCGACGATGTATCGGATCTTCAAACCTTGGGAGTATGCCGTACCACATGCATCCACGCACAATATCGCAACAAGTCGACTGTCTTGCCGTCGCCAATGCGATTGCCAGCTAGTTGACGATGCCGATACACCTGACGTTCATTAATAACTTCGCCCAACGGCGTCGAGTTTAGCAATCGGCATAGTTCAGTTGGCCTAAGTTTCCGAGGATCAAGTGACATCGCAAATGCTCTTGTGTAGAATTGAGTTAACGGAACTAGTAACAGGGAGCATAAATATGGTGATTAAGGGAACTGTCCATAACGGACAAATTCATTTCGATAGCGGTAGTTTGCCCGAGGGTACTCAAGTACTGATTACACCTGTGAACAGCATTCGAGATGACACTAGGCCTGTGGAATTTGATTTGGCAGGGGTCAAAATTGGGATAAAGCGGATTGCTGACTCTCCCAATGAAAATGACTCTGCCGATATTTTTTCGGGAGCCGATCACGATAAACTTCTGTATGGCATCCAGTAATGATTTTCGTTGATACAGGTGTTTGGTATTCCCTGCTTGTTTCGAAGGATCCGAATCACACCAAAAGCTCGGCGTGGTTCGCCAATCTCTCAGAACAAATTGTCACAAGCGATTATGTAGTTGATGAGACCCTGACACTTCTCCTAATGAGGGGGGAACGATCCAAGGCAATCAATTTTGGGAAATTGGTAATTGAAGGTTCGACTTCTATTCTGCATTTTGTTTCCAAAGACCAGTTCAATCGCAGCTGGATACTTTTTCAGCGACTTTCACTTGCGGGCCTAAGTTTTACTGACTGCACTTCGCATGTAGTTGCTCTTGACCTAGGGATTACGAAAGTTGCTGCATATGATCAACACTTTCAGACAAATGGAAAGTTCTCGCTATTGCCGATGGGTTAGCCGCGGCCCAACTCTTTTGCTTGCCATGCAGCATAGTTCACAAGGTTGATCGTTCCGTCGCTATTCTTCGGAGCGCCGGAATCGATGTCTTCTTGAATCTTCGCAACATCAATTCGCTCACGATACGCAGCCGAAAGTAGCTTCGACGCTTGTTCGATCGAAAGTCGTGTTGGGTCGACTTGGTTGTTGCCTTCACTCATCCCATTCCTCCGTGATTGGGTTACTTGCCACCGGTTGCGACACGATCGCCACAGTTGCGTTCTGCCAGAATGTTCGCCTTGTTATGCGATGCATATTTGCTCGCCACCGTGGGCCAAACATGCGGTCCACGTGGCCTCTGAAAATACATGCAGATTCTTTCCAGAATCATGCGATTGTTCGCTTGAGGTTCCTCGAAACGCTGGCAATCGTGTGTCATACGCGAATGCAAAACGCATCGCACACGACCCACAAAACCAACCAACGAGGAACACAAAAGATGAACGCCAACGAAATTTGCTTCGGTCTCGAATTCGAAACGACGTTGCCAGCGAGCGACACAACACCGATTGGTCCATACCACAACGGAACGCAGGTTCCTTGGTTGCCAACGGGATGGAAGGCGGAACGAGACGGAAGTATTCGGCCAGAGTCCCAGAGCCGCAAGGGATGTGAGTTTGTAAGCCCCAAACTTTGCGGATACGCTGGGATGAAAGAAGTTGAAAACGCGATCGACGCGATCAACGCACGGGATGCAAAAGTTAACCAAAGCTGTGGTTTGCACCTTTCTGTGACTTGGGATGGAGACGCAGCCGCATTGGCCAGATTGATTTCCCTGGTCGGCAACCACGAACGAGCGATCTTCGCTTCGACCGGATCCCGTAAACGCGAACATGCGGTCTACACCAAGACGATCAAACACTACGTTGATAAAGACATTGCAAAAACCCGCTGCGAATCCGATCGATACCACCTTTTGAATTTGACCCATCTCGCACAAGGTAAGAATCGGATCGAGTTTCGGGCCTTCGCCGGTACGCTCAACAAGACCAAGGTGGTCGGGTACCTGATGATGGTTTTGGGTTTGGTTGAATTGGCGCTCAACAGCCGACGATGCTCCGAATGGGACTACGCCAAGAAGGAAGGAACCAAGAGCTGCTGGGATCGACCCGGTGCGGGACTTGGCGAAACGGAACTCAACCGATTGTTCTACCGGCTTGGTTGGACCAAGGGTTGGTGTAAAGGCGACCTTCGAACGAAGACCTTCGGTGAGATTCGAAACGGGGAACAAACGCCCGACTGGAAAACGATCAAGACAAAGCTTTTGGACTTGGCCAAGAAATATGACATGGCAGCCTAAGAATCGAGAGCTACCAACTACGCCGAGCAGACGAGCTCGGCGTAATAGGTGGCTCTTGTAATTTTGGCATTTCTCTTCGCAACGTCCGCCAACTGTAGCATCCTTTGCGTAAGTAAGGGCGACAACAGCCGGTTCGTCAAATCCGAACGCGGTCGATTCACGGTGCGAGGCTAGATCATGCGATCGAAAGACATCCGAATTGGCGAGCGATATGTAGCTCGCCATTGCGGCGCGACCGTTATCGCAAAGGTCGAATCGATATTTCAACCATCGAAGATCGGAGAAACAACTTGTATCGTTGCCACTAACCAGACAACCGGCCAGCGCATCACGTTTCGCAATTCGCTGAGTATCATGCGCCCTGCTGGCCCATATATCAACGAAGTCAAAGCGATCAGGGACCTTTTCGTCGATCAGATCGCGGTGCCGGAACCCGGCGTTCGCTATCGACAGCGGCGCGTCGATGAAGTCAATAGCTTCGCCGCTGTTGACTATGTGATTCGTCGACGCGACTGCTTGTTTGCAAGGACCGATGACCTTCAAGAGTTTCCGATCACCGGCGAGGGTGCCTGCGTATTGGTCCATACCCGCGAGTAGTTTCACAACAGTTCTCTCGCCAAACTGCTCGACGAAATCACCACAACTACGAATTGAAACAACGAGGACCCTATGCAAACGCACTTGAAGAAAGGCGACCGCATCCGCTTGGTCAGTATGATTGACGATCCGGATCCGATTTCCGCCGGCACGAATGGCGTTGTGACCGCGATCCACATCCACAGAGATTGGACTCAACTTGAAGTCTGCTGGGAAAACGGTAGCAATCTCATGTTGGTGTCGCCACCGGACGTGTTTGAAATCGTTGAAATTGATCCCAACAACGTCGATCTTGACACGCCGCCGCCCATAGGTCACGATGGTACTACATTGGTCGACCAAACTAAGGCGCAAAATATGATTAAGAACTTTGTAAAGCACGGGAATAGCTGGGCCGTCGTAATTGATCGGCCTATATTGGATCTTTTGAAGATCGATCCTGAATCGCAGATTGAAATGACGACCGACGGCAAATCGATTCAGATTACGCCGCTTGACGCAGACAAAGGCAAAGCCAAAGTCCGAGATGCGCGTTCCAAGGTCAACGCAAAACATGCGAAGGCATTCAAGAAACTTGCGGAGTAGTAATTGCCTCAATTTTTGACGATTGACGACGTACTTGAAACGCATGCCCTTCAAATCGCTACTTATGGAGGAAGCGAAGGTGTTCGCGACCTCGGTCTGCTTGAGTCTGCGGTGGCTCAACCCGAAGCGGGTTTTGGGGACCAGTACCTGCATGCGGATGTTTTCGAAATGGCTTCGGCATATCTGTATCATCTTGTTATGAACCATCCTTTCGTCGATGGAAATAAGCGGGTTGGACTTGAGTCGGCGTTGATTTTTCTAGAAATTAACGCCGTCAGCCTTGGTGCGAGTGATGACGAACTCATTGACCTCGTTCTAAAAACAGCAACTGGTTTCGTGCACAAGCCTGAGATTGCGGAGTTTTTCCGAAGGTCACCAGCTTAATTTTACAAAGGAAGGATTTGGGATTACTGGTTACCATGCCAACCCAGCGTTGATGCATCGAGGATCAGCAATAAAACTTTCTTCCCTAACTGCGGGCATATCGAATGTTTGGCTGGTTGGCGAAATCAATGGCAACTACACCCCATTTGGCTATCCGTTCAATTGGCGTGAGTTGAATCTGCCGATTAACCAAGGTCCTAAGAGCTTCGGAGGCTGGAGCGATGGCGTTAACCTTGCCTTCATTGACGGTTCTGTGAAATTCCTTGATAACGGCATTGATCAAGCAGTTCTCAAAAGTCTCGCCGATGCCGCTCCCTTGCCCGCGAATGAACTGTTCGAGCGGCCCATACGCCAGTTTGAGCTTAGCGACCGTTCGCGTCCTACGAAGCGTGAGTACTTTGCAGGAGAAAGGAAGTTTACAAAAGGCGGACCTCCTTATGCCGAAGTTTTCTTCTCCCAAGAAGGTCAACCAGAATTCGTCGATTTCGTTCATGGCTTTGTTGAGGTTGAAAGCTTGATGAACAAGTATCCTCACGCGAAAACGCTGAGAACGGTATTTCCCGAAAGTGCTCAAGAACTCGAATTGATTTGCAGCATGAAAGAGCTAGTGACGCTTTGTCTCATGCGCGAATACGAACATCCAAATAGGCCAAAGCCAACCCGAATGGAGCTTAGCGAGCTAATCAAAGGCTTGAAGCGCCTGCTCAACTTAAGGTTCATAAAACTCATAATCAGCGAAGAGGAACTCATCCGCACCCTGGAAGCGTTGCCGAACTGCGAAGTAGTTCCATCGTCGAATCGTGCCCCCTACACCCAACGAGGGTAATCCATTGCAGTGCGAGCTGCTGACTTCTTTAGCGATGGCAGTCAACGATTTGTAACGCTGTCCTTCGTACTCAAATCCATCCTTCAAGACAATCACGCGGATCATATTGCCTTTGTATTGCCGCTCGACGATGTTGCCCGGCGGTGGCAATCGTGGGTCCCAATCGAAAAAGGAATCTGGCTCGGGCAGAACCAATTTCACACCGTCGGCGCTATACGTCCGTGGAGCCGTTACTCGCGTATCTGCATCGACCGCCAGCTCTTCAGCCTTCTTGAGAGCCGCTCTGGAGAGTCCGCCTTCATCGTTCGCCTGTAATCGCCAAGCGATGCGCCGGATCAAGTATTGCTTGTTACGGCTGCGGCACTCTTCTTTGAAGACCTGTTCGTAGCGTTGGACTAGTTGATGGACGGTCTTATCCTGCAGCTCGGCGATGTCGAGTGTTACGTTTGGGCTCATTGGTCACCTCCATGTTGAACTGGAACGTCCGATGCAGCCACGGCTTGGTTACCGTTGGCGGTTCGCATGTTGTCTACGTCCTGTGCCTGGCCCGTTGGAATGTTCGCGTTGTTGGCCTTGGTGGCCGATGGTTTCTTTCCAACCCGAATCAACCCTCTCGCTAAGAGTGCCGTAATATCTCTTTGTCTCGCTTCGTTGCTCACTATTCACCTCCGTTTTGAGTATCTCGTTCCGTTCCAAAACCCAGCGTTTCGGAGACGTCTGTGACAGAGAGGGGTTTGTCGAAAGCGAAATCAAGCGGCTCGGGTAAAGAGTCTCCGAGATTGTCCAAAACAGGTTTTTCTGTGTTGGAAAATTGGTCCGAATCGCCACCTAATTCGCGGTCTGCTGCGACGCATCGGCGGATGCCCTGAAGCAAGATTTCGGCAATCGAGCGAAAGCGGACCGTCGCTGGATCGCGTGCCAGATCGTCCTCGGCGGAAAGAGAGTTGAGAGAGTAAGCGTCGATGGTTCTGCCTCCGTGGAAAGACCTTTGAGGAAGCCGAAGTGGCATCCCTCCATGATCTATCTATGCAAAACAGCCAACGCGCGTCCCATCACCTGCTGGGAAAGTTCGCAAGTTGGAGCCAACCAGTGAGCCAGACCAATCAAAAAAAAGAATCCCGATTAAAGCAGACGGTTCATAACCCAGAGTCGTTAACCCGGCGTTTCCCATACCCCAGAGAGTCTGAGAGTATTTCGCTGGTTTTCACCCCGGAGACGGGCGGTTTTGGCGAGAGTTGCGGACGGCGCGCGACTTTTCAGAGGGTCGGAGATATGCTCGAAAAGCCAGGAAAATAGGAAAATACGAAAAAAGCCGACGTTTTGCGATTTGCAAGACGTCGGCTTTTGAAGTTTACCCACTGCGGTCAGTTTCCTAACCAAACAGAGAAGTTGCGGGAGCCAGATTTGAACTGACGACCTCGAGGTTATGAGCCTCGCGAGCTACCGGGCTGCTCCATCC
>JAYTVL010000058.1:0-2495 GCA_043744075.1 Pirellula sp.
GTAGGTCCATGCCCGATGGCGCTGCTGCATGGAACACAGCCAACTCAGCTCGATCAAAGCAAGGATTTTCAACAGGGGCAATAGGATGGAAAAGAGCAATATGACGGTCGCCACGAGTGTGCTTCCGGCCTGGTATAGGTCGATGATTCCGCCGAAAATGCTACTGCGATGATGATGCCCAAGCTGCTCGATTTCAAGAATAGGGAGCAATACTGCAGCCGGAAAGAGCACCATCGCAGCTACGGCTGCGGCCGCTGTGCGTCCTTGTGAACGCTGATGATTCTTGGATTGATCGATGACGCTATCGCATCGAGTGCATTGCGCCCGCTCATTGGAGCGCAGCGGAGCAACCTGATGAATTAGGCCACAGCAATGACAGGATTTGAGCACGATGGAACGGTTGAGGGTTGAGGGGTGAGGGTTGAGCGCTTGAGGGGTGAGCGATTGAGCGGTGAGCGGTGACGGGGTGGTCGCTCTAATAATAACAAATGGCTCATACGGTGTTTCGGGGAGGTCAAGCGAGTAGTCGCTCGACCAGGGATTGAAGGAGTGCTTTTCCACGTTTTCGGGTGTTGTGGACGAACTGAAAAAAGGCGAGATAGTTTGGGAGTTTTTCCTGCGAGATACCTCGATGGGGTCGGAGCCAAGATCGCAGTAGCGACCAAAATCCTTCCATCGTGTTGACGTGAACTTCACAAAATCCATCACCATCATCGTCACGTGCGTATTCTTTGTTGCCATGGTTCACGGTGTAGTGTTCGAAGCCCCATTGAGTTACACGAGCGTAGATGTCGTATTCGTCTGTGTAGACGACTGTACCGATAGCAATTGAGGCTCGCATGATTGGCTCGATCGTAACCTGCTGGACATTTGCAAGCATTTTAATAACCACTTCGCCCGAACGTTGAATCATCCCAAAGATGGGAGGCTTCTCTTTCTCCAATGTGCCACGACCTCGATCACCTTTCAAACGCCTTCGACGCCCTTCTCGTCCTTTTTTTTGACCGCCTCCGGATTACCCTTATGTCCTGCCACGATGTAGACTTCGTCGCATTCCACTTCGCCCGAAAGTACGACCTCAGGCTCCTTGGCGAGAATTCCGTTTCGAAGTTGAGACGCCATGTCGTGCGCGCTGTCTGCATCCAAACCAAGCTCCTGGCCAATCTGCGCGTTGGAGAGATTGAGCCCCATGAAGTAGAGGCAAAGAATCCATACGCGAAGAGGTTGGTGGTGCCCTGCAAAAATGGTTCCAGTGAGATCGTCGAATTCTCGTTCACAGTCGCCGCATTGATAACGCTGTCTATCCCTTTGTGTTTCATCAAAACCGCGTTTAGCAACGTGGCTGGAACCGCATTTAGGGCACCGAACGCCATCGGGCCACCGCATCTTACGAACCTCTTCAAAGCACTTCCGATCATCCATTAAAAGCAAAAGCGTGAGAGCCATCCTTGGCAACCGATCGTAATTCAGGTGACGAATACCCCAAAACCATGAGGTCACTCAAACTTGCTAAAATACCACCATCGGGGCCACAAAAACAGGACCTCCCCGGATTACCGGATGAGCCCTCTTTTTTTTGGATCATCCTTAAGCCGCCGCAAAACGAATCTTGCATAAACTTTGGTGTAAAACCAAGAAGCATGCCATGTCATTATTGTTGTGCTCCTGTTTTAAGCGCTTTGTATCCGTTTCTTGCAACTGTTCGAAAACCGTACTCAAATTGATTCCACATCAAATTACTTCTCCTGGGCAGTTGTTTACAATAATGATATTTTCACCCGAAAGGCTCATGTCGAAGTTCTTCAAGTTCAGGATTGCTTGGAAAAACGCCCTTGAACACTCCGGAACGAGCCAGTCATGAAGCTCAATTACGAGTACACGAACCATTCCTATCCATTGAAGATAACTAGGATCGCTAAATAATTTTTTTTCTGCACCCTCAATATCAATTTTTAAGAGATCGAGCGATTTCCAACCATTTGATTCCATGATTTCTGGAATCGTTAGTCCTTGAATTAATTCTTTTGAACTGTTTTGAACGTCATCCTTACTTTGTGCCTTTCCAACCTGAAACCCGAGGGAACCACTGCTTTCCGCATTGAGAAGTTTGAGCGTTTCCTTTTGGGGCCATAGAGCTGCCTTCAAAATTTCGATATTTGAAAAGTGTTGCGTATTATGGATAGCCTGACGAAAGTTCTGTTCTTCGGGCTCAAGTCCGACGATTCGCGGGGCCCCTAGACGCTTTGTAAAAAAGACAGAGGCTAGACCGATATTTGCGCCAGCGTCGATCGCAGTTTCAAAAGGCCCAAGCGTCTCGAGTAAACCATAGGATAATGCACGGAAAATCTGTTCAAATGCAATCCAATCTCCAGCATTGGGACGCAGTGAGATTGTATCGTAATATGCAGTTGGACGCAATTCCACCGTCCTGTTCATGTGGAGAAGATCCCAACAGATCTTTTTCGCATTGTGTATGCCTACCCGAGGGTTTTTTG
>JAYTVL010000059.1:0-2485 GCA_043744075.1 Pirellula sp.
TTTCAAAAACCCAGGCACATTCGATCTACAAGACGTTTGGAAGCATCAGTCTCCAGCTTGAATTCTAAGCGATTCACTCAAAATTCGTTACCGAAGCTAGATACTAGGCACCTACCGAAGGGCCACTCAGTTTTCCCGCGAATACTGAAAATTCAATGCCAATAACCGTTAGTTCTTATTCGGGGCGTCATCGAACATCAGTAACGTCGCCGCTTCCGTTCTCAGCCGCCCTATTTCGTTTCCGCGCACGAGATCTTTCGTGTCCAGTTGTACACCTTGTAAGTAATGTTCTTGAGCGCGTTCGTGCTGTCCGATGTTTTTCAACGCAATTGCTACGACAAAATGTTCCCACGCTCCATTTGGATGGCTTTGGAAATCATTCATGATAAGATCCAACGCTCGTAGGTAGTCGCCGGTGCCAAGCAATGCTCGCACCAGCAACCGCGTCTCTGCCCAATTCCGGGTATCGACTTCCTTTAGCGATTCAACAGCAGTCACCCAATCGCCTAACAGTTCGGCGTCGGCTGCGATCGCTAATATCTGACGGGATTTTCGGAGTTCTGCGCCTTGCTTCCCGTACCAGATCCGCTCCATAATCCGCTCATGATCATGTCGACTTTTTTCAAGTACGTGCAAGTAAGAGTCGCATTTCAGAGAGAAAATTAAGACACCAAGCAATATAAACCAAGTCGTACTTGGATACTTTCGTTGCTCGTTGCCAACGAGAGAATCGTTCGTTAGCCGATTCTTTGTAACTCACGAGTGGAAGATTATTGAGCCATCGCTCAACTTCATCTCGCAAGAGTTTTGCGGATGGAAATCGATCTTCAGTTCTCAACGACATGGCTTTGCGGCAGATGGCGTCCAGAGGACGAGGCACTTCGCCCATCAACGAGCGAGAGCTCGGGTAGTCTCCTGTCGTAGACTTTCTGATTAGCTCTTCAATCGTAGTCCCTCGAATCGGAACTGTTCCTGTCAATAATTCATATAGTATTGCACCCAGTGAATACACATCCGAGGCAGGGCCGAGTTTGTCGAGATGTCCGAGCATTTGCTCTGGTGGGGCATAAGCAGGTGTTCCGATAAATTGTCCATAACGCGTTTCGGAGCCCGTCCCAGATTCCGCTTTCGAGATCGGCAGCTCGCTCAATGCCCCCATCGTCGCGTACGGGTCTACCTCCTGTTTCGCAGACATCGCCTTTGCGAGTCCCCAATCGACAACGAGTGTCTCGCCATGCTTTCCGAGCATTACATTACCAGGCTTCAAGTCCCGATGAAGTACACCTCGATCGTGAGCATAGTCGATCGCATTGCAGACATCGACAAAACGGCGCAATAGTCCTCGCAACTCTGGCCCGTCAAAAGGTAGCTTTCGCTCCTTTCTATCCGAATGAAACTTCCTAATGCGAGATTGCAGGTCTTCGCCGCGAATGAATCGCATTGCATAGAAAGGTCGCCCCGCTTCATTCGCCCCCAACGCGTAAATAGGTACGATGCCCGGATGTTCGAGTTGTCCAGTGATCTGCGCCTCTTGCTCGAATTTGGCGCGATACTCCTCCATATCGGCTCGGTCTTCGCGAATTTGTTTGATGGCTACTTCCCGGTGAAGCTCCTGATCCTCGGCAACGAAAACAACGCCCAAACCACCTTTGGCATGCTCGTGGACTATCCGAAAACGTTGGGAGTCGGCGCCTGGTCTTAGGGTGCTCTCATGACTACGGCCGGATGGGTGGGAGTACACGACCTCTACCGTTCGATACTCGTCTCGATTCGGAGGCAATTTGCTTTTGTCGACTGTGGCAAGAAACGATACCGTGTGCAATGCTTGGTGGTCGCCCTTAGCCATTTGCTCCAATTCCGTTCGCAGTGAGCTCCCTGTAAAGCTCAAACTTGCAAGCGATTTTTCTGGCTCGCCGCCAAAACGGACTAGGTGCAAGTCGACCATTCGCTCGAGTGCAGTCACCACTTCGGCAGATAATGCTTTTTGATCGGTTAGATAGTCTGCCAACCCTTGCGACTTGTCGGAAACCCATGATCCAAATGCAACCAACAGCTGTGCTTGGGTGATGAATCCATTTTGAAATGCCAACAATCCGAGCAAAAGATGTCGTTCAGAGTTCATGAATTTAATTGCCTTGCCATCGAACGTCGTCCCTTTTACGTTTGAGATTGTTTCAGATCATCCATCTACACACAAAGTATATACCGAACGGAGATCGCGTTCGACGCTGGGGGCCAACAATCTACATTTGGATCATCCGCGAAAATCCGTAGGTAAAAAACGTGATACAGCGCCGCTCGCTTGCCCTGCTGGAATATTTTGTTTCAAGGCTACCAGCAAACCATGAGTTGATGACTGCTATTTTTGCGTCAAATTCCAAATCGTCGAAAAACTCTCCGATGGCTCGTCGAGTTCCTTAACTGCTCGCGCGAGTAGTTTCTTACATGGCCTGTCTTGCGGATGGGTCTGTAGAAGTTCACCGAT
>JAYTVL010000060.1:0-31731 GCA_043744075.1 Pirellula sp.
ATGTTTGGCTTCCGTGCTTGCGGGTAAGGTGTTGTAAACTAACAACTTATACGCAGCCGGGGCCACTTTAGTTTGCATTTGCATGAATAATCCGCGCTAGAGAAACTTTTACGCGAGTTGCCATGGGGGAATCACCCATGACTTGTCCGGCCACAATGAGCAAATTGTTCATCACGGCGATGGAATCGGTTTGTCCCACTACGAAATCCACGTCTCGAGTGTGGTCCAGCAAAATCGGCCGTCGTTGCTTGCCCATCTGCATCCCTTGCAAATCGACAACGACCGGATATCTACACTCAGTCAACTGCATCGGCCCACCCGTGTATGCGGTCATCGTGAATCGACAGAGGGCTGTCTCGTTACCGTCCGCTGGTGCAGCTTATTCATCGTTGTAACGTTTCCACCTAAGTAATTGAGTCGGCTTGGAGTCAAGCATGCGTTCTCCTGCACCCTTATGCATTCGCCATTTATTCCAATTCCAATTCCCTCGCTCCCAATTCTTCGAAATGCCGAGCAATTAATTGCGGCCCCACGTTCGAAATGGTCGAGGGTGACCATCGCGGTGCGTGGTCTTTGTCAATTAATAGTGCACGGATACCTTCGTAGAAATCATGGACTTGCATACATGCTTGACTAATTCGATACTCCATGATCAGGCAATCCTTCAATGTCATGCCTCGACCGCGCCGGAGTTGTTCAAACGTGACGGCAAGACTGGTTGGGGAACGTTGACGAATTCTTTCTAACGTCTCGCTTGCCAGTGTTGATAAACTAGCTACTTCCGCTACGGTTTTCTCTAAACGGCTGAGCACTTCATCTAATGTATCGCAGTTGAAACACTTCTCTCCAATGCTCCGCAAATTTTCAGCTCTCTCGCTTGGGGGTGGCTTGTGGCTTAGTGATTCCAATGCGGCCGTAACCCCGTTCGTTGTGAGGCGTTCGACTAACTCAGTACCGATTTCTCGTGGCACAAAATGGGTCGCAAAACCTAAGCACAGTGTCGCAGCGTAATCGATGGACTGTCCCGTCAGTGCCAACAACAATCCGACCGGTCCTTTTCGAGACAAGAAGTAAGAGCCACCTACATCGGGGAAAAATCCAATGCCGGTTTCGGGCATCGCAAAAACGGTATGTTCGCTGGCGATACGATGCGATCCAAGAATGGAGATGCCCACACCGCCACCCATGGTCACTCCATCTAGATAAGCCAAATAAGGCTTGCTATAGTTGGCAATTCGATAGTTGAGAGTGTATTCAGCACGAAAAAAATCGGACGTCAGTGTTCCATTTTGTCCGACGTCTCCTGCCTTTCCCGCAAAGTAAATACTTTTCACATCGCCGCCAGCACAAAACGCCTTTCCACCAGCCCCAGTAACCAATATTGCTTCGATTGATTTATCATCTTCCCAATTTTCAAGTGCATCAAGCATGTGCTGCACCATATCAAAATTGAGAGCATTTAGAGCCTTGGGACGATTCAATTCGATGTGTCCTAGTCGACCAATTCTACGAGTAATTAACTCATCAGTTGTCATGGGTCTTTTAAGGCATCGTTTCTAAACGGTAGTTGTTGTAGTCAACTCTTTAAGTGAAAGTAGCAATGAATGTGGGGCTCACCGCGAAAGTACCAGACCATTTCAGGGCCTTCGATCTGCCAAGTATCCCAAACTCTGTCCGAACCAATATCGTATTTGCCATCGTACCAGGAGACGTGGAGACGATTGACGATCTCTGTCTTCTCTATCGTTTCAATGGTGGCGTTGACATCGTCGGCGCGGAACATAGCCATCATGCCTCGCATGGTTTCCAAAAACAATTTCTTTTGGTCTGCGCTCAGGTCGGAGCAACTCAAACCTCGCCCTTCCGATGTTTTCTTTACGACGGCCTCTGGTTTTTCACTGCGAGGTTCTGTGGAAACCAAACCCATTTTCTGCTGTTTTCCGTCAAGGGATTGTACAAACCGATTGAAGTTCTTCCCCTGATACCAATATGGATTGCCCGGGTGGTCATTGGTTTCGCGAAAATTCTCATTCATGCTTTCAGCGGGGTGCGGATAGTGTCCATAGAATATAGGAGCCCCGCCAAATCCCCTCCCCTTGTCCGTATGAGCGTTACAACGTCGAGTAACATGGTGACCAGTAAAAACGAACTCAAAGTCGGCATCCTCGGGCGTACCAAAAAAACCAACAGCCGGAGCGTTCTTCTTTTCCCCATATTGGTCAATCAAAACCTGTTTGTTGACCGCATCCTGGTACTCAACGCTGTGAAGTGAGTCGAAGATTCTCTTTATCAGTTCCTGCTGTTCCGTATTGAACGTATTGGGTATGCGATAGTCGGGATGAACGTACCACCAATTGCTGACGAATTGACGCCTGGGGTGATCCATTGGCAAACAGATATTCTGCCTCTGCAAATCGCTGAGACTTTTGTAAAGTTGCATAGGCAAAGAGTCCGTTTTCGGTTGGTCTGCGAAAAGCGGAGGGAGGTGTCTATCAAGCTGTGCCAAAGCCAGAAAACCCATTGAAGCACTAGCCGTTTGGATCAAATTGCGACGAGTCAGTATGTTCATTGCTCACCCTTTCTAGACATTTGTACTTGTACCGAATCCTACCATCATCGCTTGTTAGGTCGAACTAGTCAACTATTCGAGACTCTGTCGGCGATTCTCTATTCCATGTTCGATTTTTCCGGTCATTGATTTGTGGTCAATCAATTGTTCTACAATGGCATTCCGCCGGATGTATTGCGGCTCGCAGCTATTTCCAGTTTGTTTACAAGACCTACAAAGGGAACTCCTAACATGAACCTCTTTTTTCGAATGACTTTCTTCACTGCAATGTGCTTTGTCTTTTGCTCGGCTGCTTTTGCGCAGAGCAATTTAGTAAAGAAGGACGGCAAACTTTATGAGTTGAGGTTCTATACGACCAACCCAGGCAAGTTGCCGGATCTGCACTCGCGATTTCGTAACCATACTATGAAACTATTTGAAAAGCACGGCATGGAGAACATTATCTACTGGACGGTGTCCGAGGGAGCCGCCAAGAGCGACGATGACAAAGATAACCTACTCCTCTACATCATTGCACACAAGGACGAAGCTGCCAAAGACGCATCTTGGGCAGCCTTTCGAGCGGATCCGGAGTGGAAAAAGGTGGCCGCGAAGTCGGAAGAAAATGGCAAGATTCTGGCAAAAGCACCGCGTGTTGTTTTCATGCGAGAAACAGAATTCTCGTCCCTCGATGAACCTATTAACAAATCGGCAGGGGCTCCTACGCGACTTTGGGAGCTGCGACAGTACAACGACGGTTCGGAACGGGTCCCCTTTACGGTCGATCGATTTGGTTCAGGTGAAAAGGAAATTTTTACCAAGCATGGGATGCAAACCGTAAAATTTTGGACAGCCACCGACAACAGCGCCTTCATTTACCTTTTGGCCCATAAAGACAAAGCGGCTTCCGATGAATCGTGGAAAGGCTTTAGAAGCGAATTCCCCGAGTTCATGAAAAAGTATCGCGATTCACACCCGAATTTGCCAGCCGGCCGCGGCACTGGAAATGAAGTTCGCTTTCTAATCCCAACGGATTACTCCCCTCGAAATTGAGCGATTTTCACAACCACTCTTAATCCAATCGTACTCTTAAGGACGTACTTGGTAAGCGTCCGACGTTTGGACTGGAATTGCTGGTTAACAATGATTGGCTAGGTCGTTTCCTGAGCACTTTCGACTGGGCGCTCGCCGAGATTAATAAAATCGAACAAGAATGATTTATCCATCAAACCCGTCCAATATTGCTAAGCGATCCTATTCGTTGTAATACCACTCCAGAAAATCTTCACTCTTATGACCAGCATCTTTTCAACATACTCAACCGGCGAAAACCGAGTCACGGCATCATTCCTTGCAGTTCTTCGATCACTTTCGCTTGATCGAATGCAGCGGCTCATTGGAAGTTTGCTCGAACAGTCTGAATTTGAGTTGGTTCGATTCGAGAACCAGCCATCCAAGGGTGGTGCTGGTGTTCCCGATGCCATCATCCAAAGCAGCATTCGACTTCTATTGGAAACCAAAACTGAACGTGATGGGATTCGGATTCCTCAGATCAAGCGACACTTGGAGCGACTTGATGAAGCAACGGAGGCGGTAGCTCTTTTGCTAGTCCTCACGCCCGATGATGTACGACCATCGGAACTCGATAAACTGAATGATCCACGAGTGGTGTGGACTTCGTTTTCAATTCTTGACCAAGCAATCGACGAAATGCTGGACGACAAGTACGAAGTCGTTTCTGAGCGTGAAGCATTCCTGCTTCGTGCATTGCAGAACATGCTCGCAGACGAAAAGCTGTTGTCAAACCCCAATGATGTAGTGGTTGTTGCTGCTCGAAGTGCATGGCCTGAGTACAACGAACTCCATGCGTATGTCTGCCAACCCAACCGCCCCTTTCAGCAAGTAACTCGCTTGGGTTTCTATTCCAAGGCGAACATCTATCCTTTGGTTCCGAAGATTCTTGCCACTCACGATGAAGTCGAAATGGTGAAGGGGCGCTACGACGGCGAGCTTGGTGCCTTGGTCAACCGATTGTTGGACGAAGGGAAACGACCTGAAAATGGGTTGTTCAAAGTGCTGATGTTATCTGCACCAGAATCACCGGAAACCCTAAGGCTTGATCGTCCCATTCCAAATGACAAACTTTCAAAGACTGGCAAGACAACTGCGTTCACGATGGGACAAAGATACGTTGCCAGTGAAAAGTTACGACAAGCCAAAACGACATCAGACTTGGACTGAGTTGACATTGAATCACACAAATTGACATACATTTGTACTTGTACCGAATCCTCACAATGTGGATCAAATCTCGAATGCGATCTCGTGCGTATTGCAGTCGGCAGGGTGAGATTGCTTACCAAATCCGGAGGATGATCGTGGCTACTCGCTTCCAGAATGCCCCATCTCGACCATAGATGGAATCAAGGTCGCGGACGGGGGCTGGTATTCAGAGCAAAGATTCGCTTTGGTAAAGGGTCAAGCCGCGTTCGAAATTGCACCCGAAATTAGCGTCGAAGTACGATCGCCGAGCAACACCCAATCTGAAATCCAAACGAAGCGATATCTCTATTTTGAAGCCGGTGCTGAGGAAGCACTGCGATGCATTGTTCAGGGTGCAAGACGCTGTTCATCCTTTGATTACGCCTTAGTGAAGGGACGCGACCTCGCCGCCTCGAATCGTTGCTAATGCTTTCCAGGTAACTAGCTCGATTGAGTTTGCCACAAAGGTGGTTGAGCCGTCAATCTTAGACATGTTGCAACCGCCTGTGTGCCGACTGCCAAAAGCTCGCGAATCGGGTTTCGGATTCGGAGATGTGTGCATGCTGCCTAACACCAGCGGGTCCACTGGACTCTTCGATAACTTGGTTGGGTCGTATAAAGTACCGCTCATGCTCTCGCTCCAATGCACTCCCACCCAGGTTGCTTGACCAAGAGCCACATTGCGTTCGCCGGCCATAAACGTATTACTTGTACCATCCGCAACGTCGCGCATGCGCAGGTTTGAGTTTACGAAAAAGAGACCGTTGCCGGCCGAACCAGCGCCGACTGAAGCGGAACCGAAATTCCCGATGTAACTGGCGCGGGCAGCAAAACTAGAGCAAGGCCTTAAGATGTCCGTCGGATTTGGATTCGTAGGGGTCGGAAGAGGGGGATTTAAGTTTTGCCCCACTCTTGTGACACAGGTGGTGCCAGTGATATTGTCGGATGGGCACTTCCAAGTTACTAGCGAAATGGCTCGAATGCTTGACTGGCTCATTGGATCTGTCGAATATACGCGACCCAATTGGTCCGCCAATGGACCATTGTCTAAGTGAGCCTGAATCAATGACCCCCAGCCCCAGCCAATTTTGTACCGATCCGCTGCAGGTGTTATTGACTGACGAATGTAACCAGATGGAAATCGTCGAAACTGATCATGATAGTTAACTACAGCCAACGAGATCTGTTTCAAATTATTGAGACAACTTACCCGACGTACGGCTTCTCTCGCGGCTTGCACGGCTGGTAACAAAAGCCCTACCAAAATGCCGATAATCGCGATGACTACTAGCAACTCGACCAACGTGAAGCCGTGTTTGCGAAAATCTGTTGTCATGTTTTCACCGAAAAGAAAAGTTGTAAATAAACCGAAAAGGTCGATCCCTTATTAAAACATTCTGCGATGTGAAAAGGAAGCATTTCTTGCCAAAAAAGTACTGGCAAGCAGACACTTCTCGCTGATCACCAGCAAATCAGCCTTCCGTCGGAATTCATCCGGATTTCATCCGGCGGAGGCACAACTGGCTGCTACACTGCCATACGCAAGACTCCCGCTGAAATCCGTCCGGCACGGCGAAGCCGTGCCGGACGGATTTCAGCGGAGGATTCGTTTTGGCGATTCATGTAGCTGTCAGTTGCCGTCCCGCTGGCGTAAAGTCTTGGCGACTTTCGCTACGGAAGAAATCGGTTGGAATCTGGGTGACAAATCGCTAGGTCCGTTCGATTTGATTGTAGCGAAAGTAAAACATCGAGCAGAACGGACATACGGGTGCAGTGGGAATCCATCGTTGACGAGTACGGCGAAGCTCTCTTTCGAGTGGCATTTCGGGTATTGCATAACGTGCATGATGCCGAGGATGTGACTCAGGAAGTGCTGCTGGAAGCGCTTCGAATGCCCGAAGATCCCGACTTTGGAATGCTGCGGCGGATGACTACGTTTCGCGCCATTGACATGCTGCGTCGACGCACTGCGGCCGAGCCAGTTGACCTTGACAATTGCGAAAAGCAAGCACTTTCGCCGCAACAAGCGATAACCGCACGCGAAGAAATACAGATTTTGCAACAAGCGATTGCTCGACTGCCGAGGCAGCAAGCTCGTTGCTTTTGGCTGAGATATGTCGATGGGCTAACTAACCAACAGATCGCTGCATCGGCTGGCATCAGCGAAAGTGCGGTCTCGACGGCACTGAACAAAGCTCGCCAGCGATTGCGGCTCGCCTTACAACCCAACATGGAAAATCGTAATGAAACCACTTGAACAAATCCTCGCTCAAGACCGTGTCTTACACGCGAGTGAACTAGATCAGCCCGTCGCCGATGCATTGACAGCAATGGTTACGACGACACCTACCGTTTCGGAAATTGGGACGGTGATGGCAGGCATTACCCGACGCAAACCGTCAAGCTCGATTACTTCAATTCAACGCATCGGCATCGGCTCAAAATCGACGATGTTGGGGCAAATATCATGGGCCACGGCGGCTGCGGTCACATGCGTCTTGCTAGCGACGCTTTCGTCTTCAGACGCCTGGGGGCAAGTTGCAACTAATTTGTCTTCACCGAATCATGAACCGCAATCGATCTCGACGCTCGTGGATTCAGCAGTTGTCGCGCCCACGTCGCCGAGCGCATCGACAAGGTTTATCCTGCTGGCTCATGTGCTCGCTTTGTGTATTGGGATTGCTGGCATGTTCGCCTCATGGCTAACCACAATGTTCGTCTGGCTTCGCAGTCATTGGTCGCAGGCAGATCGACAAGTTCGCATTGCGATGATAGGCCGTCGTATCTTAGCAACTTCGCTCGCTATCTACTCTCTCGCTGTTGTCCTAGGTTGCCTGTGGTCACAAGCTACTTGGGGGCGTCCCTGGAGTTGGGATCCTCGCGAAACGTTCGGGTTACTCACGATCGGCATGAACTGGATGTGGTTGAGTGGTTCAAGAGCATTGCCAATCAGCAATGCCAGCCTTTGCCAGTGGACTACGCGATATGCATCCAGTGCGACGCTTGCATTTGGCCTCACGGTCCTGATGTGGATTCTCGGCAGTGTGTACGCCGCCAAGCTCCACGCGAATGGATTGCCATCGATGATGCCGAACATTATTGCTGGATTTTTTGGATTTTGCTGGTTCGCGGTGTGGCTTTCGGGCCGCTTCCGAGAGCGATCGCTGGGAAAAACCCAAGCGTGACACGAAGCAATCGAGGCAACCGGCCAAAAAAACGAATGATTACACCATGGACGAGCAATTAGAAAAAGACCGAAACCCGTCCGTGCAACACCGCCTGACCGGCGAGCAGATTCAACTGAGCGGCACCCAGCATCAGGATTTGCTCACGCTGTTGTTTGCCAATTCGTTGGAGGCGTTTCCCAGATGTTCCTGGTTCGAGCGGCGCAGTCTCCGCAGGGTTCTTCGACACTATCGGAAGTTTGCTATTCCATCGGTCCAAAGGGCGCTCGACCGGTTTAATGTTCGGTGGTGGGAGATTTGGAAATGAGTAGGAACTGGATCATCGTCGGAGTCGCCGCCGTTTGCTTCATCACCGGCGTCGCGCTCTCACAGTGATTGAGCCGGGCGTTCGCGTCGAGAAAGTAATGCTGAATACAAATACACCCGCGCTTCGACTTTCCCCCAACGCCGGGTCCGCATCCAACTGCGCTCCTGGCTCCTGGCTCATGGAAACCTCGCTTCAAAAGAAATGTTCTTTCGATTCGGAGAGGCGCTTGCTGCCGCTGGTTTTGCGTGCTATTCCGAGGCGCCCCCGAACGCAACCCACTTCGCTCTTCGAACTTCCGATGCAATTAGTTAACAGCAGCCAATGTGTAAATTACGCAGCAAAATCATAGCGTATCTTTCCGTCGTATTCAATCGTCTATGTGAAGTGCCTCGAGTGGTGGTAGTGATCCGAAGAGTTCTCGAACACTTTTCTTTAAAATGTCCTGAGAGGTTGCTGAGCGAGCGGCAAACTGAAGACGGCGCCTGGCGTCAAGTCTATGGCAACCTGTCGTTAGCGACTCCAAACCGTGACCAGGATTCGGACGGCCAATAGATGTATTCGACGTAGCCGACGATATCTGCCAGGTGAATCGATCCAAAATGTCTGCTATCGTTCGCGCGATCGCGGTTGTCGCCTAGCACAAACACATGATGCTCCGGTATCGTCGCGTCAAAATCAACCCGTGCGCGTCCACCATCTTTAGAGTCACCATACGCCACCAAATAACGACGACCGGAGTTCGCTTCAAACGCGACTCGCCCATTCACTTGATCGCCAAGAAGCTTCAAGCTCTCATCAGGAACGCGATCTCTCTCTAGTTCATTGCCATTGATAACCAAGCGCTCGCCACGGATCTCTAGTTGGTCACCGGCAACCGCAACAATGCGTCCAATGAACTTGGTTGCCCCGGTCGGCGTTGGATTGCGATACACGATCAAGTCTCCACGTTTTGGAACGTGATCTCGCGTCAACAGCTTTCTTGCCAGGTCCCTCCAGTAAGCACTCGCCTCACCAGCTCTCGATCATCGATGTCCACGTGTTGCGACCCCCGGGTTCAAACGCAATTCTCCGACTATTTATACAGCTCAAGTGGCCGAAAGTTCCATGTTTAAGAGGTTTTCGGGTCAATTGCCATTTAGTCGAGCGGTCGCAGGAGTAAAGCCTAATGGCAATCACTTTGTAGCACTTTGTAGTTTCTGAGCCTCAATGCGCTAGCGTGATGGCCTGATTCGCAGGTGATTACTTGCCTTCCAGCCCGCACGCTAGCGCGTTGCGGCTCAAAGTGAGTGCCATTTGGCGTAAAGCCAACGGAAACGATGGCATTCGTAAGAGTTGCGTTGAGCGAGAAGTGTTGGAAAGCAGGGATTATTCAAACAGTGACGTCATACTCTTGAAGCCGAAAACTGCGCGACGCAAACTATCTTTGTTTGGGACCACGAATCCACTGCTTGAAGGTTAAGTACGCCACGCAAGAGATTGCCAACACAATAAATGCGGTTGTCCAATTGGTCCGATCGCCAATTTCTTTTACGATGGGCACAATGGCGGCGTTGGCCGCTACATTCGCAAGGTCCTTTGTACCATTGATGAAAGGCTCAGGATCTGCGAGAAACGCTGCTAACGCCGTTCCCACCAAAAGAGCTCCCTTGTTATTCCAAACAAATGTCATCGCGCTATCGCCAAACTTGGCAACCACGTTCATCAGCTCTGAGGTTCGGCCTATCTTTACCAGTTCTCCTTGTTCCATCATCATTGCAATCTGGCGTCCACCTTTCGTCGATACGTTACGCAAAGCGGCTGCGGCCGACTGGCCAGCCATTTCTAGAACAGGTTCTGCAATTTCTCCATGCTTGATCATCGCCTCGGCCGCATCGTCTCCTAATCTCGATGCAATAGCACGTCGACCTTGATTGCCTACTACCCAGATAGCATCGTCACCGTGCTTAGCTAACAGTCTGGCAGATTGTTGTGCGCCTTCGGCAGCCGCGTCATCTAACAACTGGATGGACCGGGGCCCAACCTTGCGAACCGCTTCTGCTACGTCATCCCCATACTTGACAAGGAGCGATTCAACTTTCCGAGTGAAAACTTCGGTCCCCTCTTCCACAGCTTCCTTGCCGAATCGACGCATCACAAATTCGACAAGCTCGCGCGCCATGGCTGCTTTGCCTTGTGCGACACAACTCGAACATGGGAAAGTGAACGTCGCGAGGAACAAAAGAACAAATAACCAAGTCTTCGATCTCATTCGACTGCTTTCCTTGTTTTTACCGTGTCTTGAAGCGAACTGAACTCGACACCGAGCAGTTTCAGAACTGCAATGCGCCTTAATTCGGCTCTTGATCTTGCGATTTCAATGAAATGCTGCTCAAGTCCCTTTGTTTTTTCGTCGCCATAGCAAATGACTCTTTGCATCAGTTTGAGTTGGTAGTTAAGTTCTTCCTCCAAGTTTTTGGCTGGGTCGCTCCATTGACGCCAGATGACGGAAACAATTTGATCGATCACCAATCCCACAACGATACCGACACCTACAGTCGCCCACCCCGAGGCTGCACCTGTCCCAAGGATTCCAGCCGATATGCCGAGGCGAACTGCGACTTGTGTGAGCACCTCACCAACAATGATCGAGACCAACTGAGAACTGATATTGGATTGGAGGTCGAATCCAGAAATCTGCATGGCGTTTACGATAGCAGCATCGAAATGACATTGGACTTCATCGGCGTCCATCAAACCCAGTTCGTACGTGTGTGAAAAGTCTTCGACATCAACTCGAAGATCGACAAGCATTTTATTTTCAATACTGCGTATGTCAGCAAGGAATTCGGTAACGGACTGTTCGATGGCTTGCGTTAAGTCAACGCCCTTGAGCACTTGCGATTCAAATTGTTCTCTCAGGAACGTTGGGTGTCGATCTCCTCGAGTAAAAGGCGTTACGTCCGCAACGATTCGCCATTTGCTTCCCCAACCCAATGCCGTCTTGGCGAATGCACTTGTTTGGGAACGGCTACCATCGAACAGAGAGGCGAGTGACTCGAAATGGTTCCGAGTCGCGTTGGTGATTCGTTCCTCAGCCAGCTCAAGGTGCGGCTTCGCTATCGCTTGAGGGGACGGAGCCTGCGGCCTTTTGTTTTGCGAAATTCCATGAAAATCAGAGTTGCGTATGCTTGTTTGACTAAAGAGCGCCCAACAAGCGGCAATCGCCAACGGAAATAGCAAGGCCCAAGCGGCTCGTGATTTCACTCTTCGCTCCCCAGAAAAGGAGAATAGATAACGCTCTAATCAGACTAATTATTGCAGGCTAGGACACCAATTGGTAGGTACAGATATAGTACAATCTTAGGCTTCCAGTCAATTTAGATATTCAAAGAATCGGTTTTTTGAACAAAAAACAAAGGAATTAGAACGAATGAAAGACAGGATAGAGAACAGGTGGGGACGTTTTTCGGCTATGGTTTTCCTCTCGGCATTCGTTCATGCAGGTATTTGCTGCGCACAATCGACTGATGTTGCCGTCACGTCCGACGTCGTCTATGGACACAAGGATGGGATGGCAATGACTTTCGATGTCTTCCGTCCTAAAGAAAAGGCTAATGGAGTTGGGGTTTTGTTTATGGTCAGCGGCGGATGGGTGTCGACCTGGGTTGAACCCAAGCAAATTATGCCGATGTTCATGCACTTGTTGAATAAAGGCTATACGGTCATCGCCGTTCGGCATGGTAGTAGTCCTCGCTATTTAGTTCCTGAGTGCGTAAGCGATGTTCAAATTGCCCTCGATTTTGTTTCCAAGCATGCATCCGACTGGCAAGTCGATCCAAAACGCCTCGGCGTATTTGGCTACAGTGCAGGCGGGCATCTTTCGCTAATGCTGGGAACCGTTGGGGGAATCAAGCGAGGAACAGAGGAAGTAGCTCGAGTCGCAGCAGTCGTCGCTGTTTTCCCACCAACGGATCTTGGACCGTATGTTGATCCCAAGAATCCATTGAGAGAACAATTCCCTGCGCTCAAGTTCGAGCCATCTCGGGCCGAGGCGTACTCACCGCTGATGCAAGTCACCTCGGACGACGCACCGACACTTCTGTTTCACGGAGACAAGGACGAGTTGGTACCACTTTGGCACAGCGAAAAGATCCAGAAAGCCTTTGATGCCGCCAAAGTCGAAAACAAGTTGGTTGTGATCCAAGGTGCGGCTCATGGATTCAATGATGAAGGCAATCGACGACTGGTAAAAGAAATGACCGAGTGGTTCGATCGATACTTGGTGCAGACGGGCGAGCACAAGTAGTTTCTACTCGAGTACCGGTGTCGCTTTGCTTTCTCGATGCAACCCAACTGGCGTTGCTCAACTTCTCGATTTGGTCGCGTAAATAATGGATGAAAAGACGCCTCGCAAAAAGCGAAAGCCAAGTACACTGGACGCCATCACAGGAACGGATGCAATCCAGGTCTTGCGTATTCTGGCTAATCGGAACAAGGAATTGTCAAACGAAATCGATGTCATCGTTAAGAAATTGCTGGCCGACGTCTCGATCGAGGAAGTGGCAAAATGCGTTCAGTCGGAACTGGAATCGCTTTCGATCGAGGACGTGTGGGATCGATCTGGTAGACGGCGAGACGGCTATGTTGAACCGAGTGAGACCGCATGGCAAATGTTTGAAACCGCATTGGAGCCGTTTCGAGAGGATCTGCAAAAACACCAACATCTGTCCATGCTTGAGCAGGCTGAGGCGATATGTTTAGGGATACTCAAAGGCGTTTACGACTTCGAGTGGGACTCCAATACCGAGTTCAAAGACTTGGCAGACGACGCGCCGGCCGAGTTTTTTTCGGACTATCTTGGGGAATGGAAAGAGAGTTTTCAAAATCGGTCCTCTCGTGGAAGACTTAGTCAGTTCCTAACGACACACTGCCCGAAGTGGGCAGAGTAGAAAGAATCCGTCGTCCTGCCCAGATGGGAAGATGGGAACACTAATTTTCACTAGGCTCTGTATCTAATTGTAGCATAGGCATCTTGCCTGTGTGTGATAGACCTGGAATCTCAGGCTGGAAGCCTAAGCTACTATTCGAGTACCTTGAGCTCCAAATTCCGGAATCGCACTTCGGTTGGACCTCCGGAATGCAACTGCAAAGCAATGATTCCACGTTTGGCCCCCACGGGATCATTTAGATCGACGCATAATTGTCCGTTGATCCACGTTTGGATCTTCGATCCTTGTGCTCGCACCTCGTATTGATTCCATTCGCCGTTCTTAACATGCAACTCCCCTGACTTGTCCCACAGCAACGCTCGACCCTCCTCTTCGTACAGTTTGCCCCACCAACCGGGACCCGCGTCCGCTTGATAGCCCAATATCCCTTTTTCAACGACTTGGCTTCGAAACTGAATTCCGCTATTTCCGAGATTCGCAACCAATTTGATTTCGAGCTTTAAATGAAAGTCGCCGACGGAGTATTCACTTACTAGAAATTCGTTCTTCGAAAGGCCAGCCGTTTTTCCAACGATCTCATTGCCATCAACAGTCCAAAGTTTTTCGTTTCCTCGCCAATTCGATAAATTCTTGCCATCGAAGAACTCCTGAACATTTGTGATTGTCGCTAAAACAGGTGTTTGACGATCATTTCCCAAATAAGCGATCAGCGATCGGATTTCATGTTTACTGAATAGTTTTAATTGGTCCTCTGGCATCATTGATTTGTCGCTGAGTTTACGTTCTACGATTTCATCGAGAGGCACAACTTCGATCCCATCTGTTTTTTGCAGTGTGACGGATTTCTTGTCTTCCGCTTTCACGATTCCCGTCACGATACGACCGTCGCAATTGAGGATCGTGGCCTGATACTCTTTGGCCATCACAGCGCTTGGATCGACAATATTGCTCAATAGATAATCCAAATTCGCACGGTTCGAACCCGTGAGTTCAGGACCAATATTACCACCGGTTGCGAATAGCACATGGCATTGCTGACAAGTCTTGGCGAAGACGGCTCGACCAAGTGACAAATCAGGCTTAGCTTGTTTCGTCGATTCAACCAATGCTTTGTATTCCTCGATAAGTTTTGTTTTCTCTGCGGGCGTTTCACGCACTGTCCCCCAGTTTTTCTCAAGAAGTGACTTGACTCGATCGTTCTTGAGGTACTCCAATTGTCGCACCAGATCGGCACTTAAGTCGCTTGCCGCAATCCGTTTTCCATCGATCGCTTCAAGCATGGCGATTGCATACTCGCTGCGTGATGACAGAGTTGTAAGCGCCGCCCGCTTTTCAGTTTGCGACAGTTCCGAATACAAAGAAAGTATCGCGGCACTTGTTTTGGGATCAGCATATTGAGCTAGGCCAGCGATTGCCGCCGAACGCAAACTCTTGTCCTTCAAAAGAGAATGAAGCACAGGTGCAAGCTTCGGATCTTTTGCTCCGACAAGCGTCGCGATTCCGGCAGTTCTCGCTTCGGTCGATTCGCTTGCGGATTCGACAACAGCTCGAACGGCCGCCAATGCTATCTCATTGCCAAACGTCACACCCAAAGCTTGCGACAATTGTTGAACCCTTGCAGAGCCTTTTGAAAGCTTTGCATACACTGCATCCCATTCTTTGGGTGGGGCAACTTTACGACGGCCTGCAAATGACATTCGAATCGAATCCAAGAATGCGATTTGCACCTCTTCGCTTCGGGCCTTGCTCAAGCCGCGAACCAGAGTGGATAGCGATAGCTCGTTGCCGTCTGCACCAATTCGGCGCAACATATAGTTTCGGACCAGCGGAATCGTTGTAGTGGCAGACAAACCCAATGCAAGTGCCCGTTCCACATCTTGATCCGCAAGTGGTTCTGCTGCATACCACACCATCAGTGGCAGATTGTGATCGTTCGCGTCTGCTGCATTTGAAAGCAGGTTTTGTACAAGCTCCCAACGTTGATTCGGTGGAATGCGTTGTGCCGCTGATGCAAGATAGAGCCGAGTTACTTGAGATTTTTCCCCAGAGGCGATCTTGGCTAGTTTGCTCGGGTTCACCGCACTCGCTGTCAATTTTGACTCAAGACCCAACTGAATGCCCCAGCCTCGAACGTATTCGCTAGAGTCCGCGAGCATCCCCTCACATGTCGTGGCATCCAGTCTTTCCATCGCGGCTAACGCCCAAGCGGCACGTAACCGGCGAATTTCATCCTGTTCTTCTTTTGCCATCTTTTTCAAGGCTGCAACGGCTTCATCACTCACTTTGCCCGAAGTCGCGCGCTCTTGAAGAACTCGGCGACTGTGGCGAACAAACCAGTCGTTACGATTCAATGTATGCTGTACCAATTCCATATCGGACGCCGTTCCCAGAGAAACCGGCACCGATTTTTTTACATCACCATACGTGATCTTGTAGATTCGACCGTTGGTTCGGTCGTGTTTGCTAGGGTCGGTCAAGTGACAAGCTTGCATGTCGTACCAGTCAATCATCCACGCTTGCCCGTCTGGACCATAACGCAGATTAAGGATTTGCGAAGCCTTGTCGCCGGTTAGCAAGAAATCAGGCGAGTGACTGCCGACGTAGCCAGAGCCACGTTGCTTTAGGATGTCGACATTCAAGCGTTGGCCATGAATATTGTTCATGAAGATGTGATCGCGATAGTGTTCTGGCCACGCGCCGCCAAGATAAATCATAGCTCCTGCATGTGCATGCCCACCGCCAGCTTCATCCGACCTACCATTACCGCTGTGAGGTGTGACGCCCAAATAATGCCGGTGATCTGCGATGGTTTTGATATCGTCGTAGGTAAAGGGATTGAAGTGCTGTCCAGCTTGACGTTCGTAGCGCGCTCCCTGAATAATGTGGTACAAGTGAGGAATAACGCAGGAAGTGAGGAAAGCTTGGCCTCGATCGTTGAAATCGACGCCCCACGGGTTGCTGGTGCCATGTGCAAAAACTTCGAAGGTATGATGCGTTGGATGGTAGCGCCAAATCCCTGCGTTGAGAGGCTGGCGATCTTTGTCTGCAGTTCCTGGTTTACCAACTCGGGAATGCGTAAATACTCCATGGCAGCCATACAGCCAGCCGTCTGGCCCCCAAATAAATGTGTTTAACGTTTCGTGTGTGTCATGAAACCCCCAACCATCTAGCAAAATCTGAGGTGGGCCATCCGCCACATCGTCGCCATTGAGATCGGGGATGTAGAGCAAATATGGGGCAGCCCCGACCCAAACGCCGCCGAAGCCAACTTCCATTCCGCTGATCAGATTTAGACCCTCTGCAAAGACTTTACGCTTGTCGAGAGTTCCGTTGCCATCGGTATCTTCGAATATGAGTATTCGGTCACGGCCTTTACCCTCCTCCGCACGTCTAGGATATTCGTACGCTTCCGCGATCCAAACTCGCCCTCGATCATCGAGTGCCATTGCAATGGGCTGCTTGACATCCGGTTCGGAAGCGCCAACGATTACATTAAATCCCTCTGGCAACTTCATCGATTTGGCAGCTTGTTCTGCATTCAAGCCTTCGAACGGGTACTCATCCAAAGTCTGTGCCGTTTCCGATTTGGAAACAGGCCCCGGTTGACTCGAATGCACTTGGAAGCCATCGAAGTTTATATGCCCCCAACCGCCCTTGCCTTCGTCGACCAATCGAATAAACAACTCCTTGCCTTGATGGCTTTTGAGATCTACCACGACTAAATGCATGTTCTCAGACCCTTGACCTGAAGATCGATGGACGACTTTGTTGTCTTGCAAGTCGACCAGTTCGACGCGAATGCTGTTGTCGTTACCACCGCCAACGAGGTACGAAGCGTACTCGCTATCGACTAGGAATGGCGACGAAGTTAACGTGCCAGTGGCTTTGTCTCCCTTCTGTTCAAATGTGCCGATCCAGAACTCACCTTGGTGCTCACTCTTCATGTCCTTACGACGAGCGGCAACAGTATCGCCTCGGATCGGTTGGCCTACAAAAGCGTCGCCAGTGGCCGTCCAATCCTCGAGTGTTCCCTTCTCGAAGTTTAGGTTAAGTGCTTTACCCGCCTTGGACTTAGGCAGATTTCCAACGGCAACACCCAACTGAACCGCGTCGAGACCCACAGGTTTGACGATTTGGCGAACCGGTTGGGCTGCAACCCAAGCTGCTTCGGAAACCTTGGAGCGTTCGTGAAACAATGCATGTGCGCCTTTCATGCCTCCGACAGTGATATCCAATAGTCCATCTTGATTGAGATCGAACAAACCAATCTGACGCCCAATACCGGCTTCGCCGGCTGCTTTAAAGGGGATCCAATCGACTCCGTTAGAGCCACGAACCAATTTGAACCAGTAGACCACCGCACCTGCATCCCACATCGGGCTCTGTTTGTGATGCGAGTAATATGTTTTGCCGGTGATGATATCTTTGAGTCCGTCGCCATCGACATCGGCCAAGTTGACGGAATGAAGCTCGCTGAAAACTATTCCGTACGGATTATCCTCGGCTTTCGAACCCATGATGTCGTGACGAGTAAATTTGAGCTCGCCACCCTCTCTCGATTGTTCGAACCAAGCCAAACCAAAGTCGTGAGCTGCAAGGCTGGTGATAATGTCGTTGTCACCATCGCCATCTACGTCATACGCAAACATTTCTGCGCCTCCGTATGCATTTGAAAACGACTGAGAGTGAGCTTGCCAAGGTTTGCTAGCGGCAAGTTCTGACGGTTGTTGAAGCCAGCCTTTGGAGTGAATCACATCCAGCTTGCCATCTCCATTGACGTCGCCAATGCCGAGTCCGTGGCCAAATTTCTTGTCGGTGACTTGCGCCGAAATCGCCGTGAATTTCCAAGGCTCAAACGGCCGAGACCAGTCGATTGTGGCGTAGCCAAAGAAACCGTCGCGGGTACAAACCAATTCCGGACGATCATCGCCAACGAGTTGAACAAATTGAGGTGACTCGTTGGAGACCCAATCAAAGACTTGGTGCTTTTTCCAATGCTCACCATTTTTCGCTTGACCTGGGTTTTGATATACGAACGCCGGCGTGCCGGGAAAGCCAACCGTAAAAACGTCTTTCCAACCATCGCCATCGAAATCATGAACCCATGCAAAGAAGTGGTCTGCATAGCCCTCGCGGTTTTGAGGCTTGACCGGGTAGATTTCGTGTTTGGCCTCAAAGGCCGGTCCTTCGTACCAATGAGGCCCGTAAACGAAATCAACTTTGCCGTCGTTGTTCAAGTCACCGGCTGCGGCCCCCTCTGAGTAGTAGACATCGCAAATCTGCTGTGCTCGAAACCTTTCAAGCGATCTGTCTTCCCCGGCAGCGACTTTGAAATAGAGGCTGACCATTCCAAGGACACAGATAGTCAAGCTGAATTGTTGAGTCATTGTGAATCAAATCCTGGCGGGGTTCTTTAGGAGAGTAGGGTAAATGGATATTGAGTAGGTCCCGCTTGCCATGCGGGAGTCAATCAAGGCAATACGTGGGGATAGCAACTATTCGTTTGGTTCGACTTTTTTAAAGTAAACCCAACATCATCCGTCTTCTTGATGCTGTCGGCCTCCATGTCGACCCAGTACTTCCTGAGTGAAGCGCTGAACGCCGCGGTGGCTTTGTCATAGTCGGTCGCTTTCATACCAATGCTCATCGAGGGAGGATCCGGGAGGGGGTTGGCCTTTAAGTAGTCCTTATAGTCAACTCGGTGGCAGCTCTCGTGGAATCCAAGCGTAATGTCTCGGTTCACGACATCGGTGTCCGTGGTTCCACGTCCGTAACACGACAATGTGTTAACGTTTGAGTCCGATGCATAATTTGTTTGGATCGTGATTTTTCCCTTAAACGTGAACTTGCCTGTGAAGCTGGTGATCTTGCCCCCGCTGGCTTCGTACGCAGGACTCGAAGATGCGACCTTCGTGAAAGCTGTATTCGCACCGGTAGTCACGCCGCTCGTGCCATCGGTCGTAATTTCTGCTTCAATCTTGTAATCGGCCAAGTCATTCTGCACTTCCTTTTGCACGCCAAGCGATTCCGCAGTTGTGGTCGGAGCCGGGTTCGCTGGCTTTGGGGCTGGCTTTGGGGTCGCGGCGGGTGTGTCGAGCGGCACTGCGCCTAGAGGGCCTGGTTGCAATGGGCTTGGAAGATCGCTAGCAGAATTGGCGTTAAGGGGAAACCGCGGCGAGAAACCACCCGGCCCGCCCGATCCGAGCGGTGAGTCTGGATGTGCTACGATTCCATTCCAGCCAACCCAATCCGTGCCGACTCTTACTGACGTGCCTGGCCGCCCAGCGACGCTTCTGTCCAAATCGTTGTTCATCTTTCAATCTCCCGTTGAAGTAGGTCCTGCCTGCCGGGCAGGACTCGAACTGTTCATTCCCCACGCGCATCACTCAATCCTTATCAAATGCTTTGCTGTCCTAAAGTATAAGCTACCTTGGCTAATCGCAGCGGAAGCAAAGCAATCTTCTTTCAATGTATTTGTCGCAACTAAATCGAACTTATCCCCAGGACGGACTATTTTTGTGATACCTGCATCGGAAGTAAAATAGACAAGCCCTTCAGCAGTGATCGGAGATGTGCTGTAGTGTCCTTCTAGGCGAGCCACCCATTGATGTTCGCCACTGGCAGTGTCATAGCAACTTGCAACGCCGTCATCGCTCGTCAACAGAAAGAACTTACCTACAACAATGGGTGAGGGTACATATGCGCAATTACGATTGGATCGCCAAACAATATGCGAATCCGTAACGTTTCCCTTCCCCGTTGGGTCAATCGCAAGTATATGTTTATCTGGAAACCCGGCGGTCAAAAAAACGCGACTACCATCGTCCACAAGCGAAGCTACAAATTGCTCCGTCGGGCCGTCCATCGTCCAAATAGAAGAACCTGTGCGCGGGTTGTAACTCGTCACGGATTTGTCACCCGAAAGGATCAATTGAGTCCTGCCGCCAAACTGCCTGACAATTGGCGTTACGTAGCTTCGCGTTTTGTTTTGTCTTGGAATCTTCCAAACTTGACGACCGGTTTTCTTTTCCAATGCCACAATATAAGAGTCACCGTCGTGGTCTCCGTTGACAATGAGAAGGTCCTCGAAAATGACTGGACAGCTACAAAAACCATGCACACTAATGAACTCGCCCGGTTGGGCCATCCATTTTTGATTGCCGTCGAAATCGTATGCAGCAACCACCATCTCACCCAATGTAACCTCGCGCGGTTTTGACACATTGGTTGCAGTCACCATTTTGTCACTAGACTTAAGGAATGCGACGTATACAAATTCGCCGTCTGTCGCTGGCGTACTGGACGCATAGCTATTGAGCCCATGTTTCGTCTCCAGCGGTGATTCCACAACAGTCCTCTGCCAGACAATTTTGCCGCTCTCCCGATCCAAAGAAACAAGCACTCGAGCCTTCGTCTCATTGATGCAACTCACTACGAAGATACGATCGCCCCAAGCGATCGGTGAAGCATGTCCATCACCGGGCAATTCAACTTTCCATCGAATATGCTCGTTTGAACTCCATTCTGTAGGCAAGTTGGTTTCCAAGCTTGTGCCATCCCCGCGAGGCCCCCTCCAACCTGGCCAATTCTCAGCATAGAGACTGTCCAAAGGGACAGTGATTGCGAGGCAGAGAGTATAAATCGTAAGGGGAAGTATATTTCGCATGTTGTGCTTTGTGACTGTGGTTTTCCACGAGGAAAGTGGAAGGAATTGTCCTCAATTCATTCGGTGCCGGCGCTGATCCTTCATTGCCGGCGCGGACACGGGAATTGAGGACAATTCCCGCCACGATGAGTGGCTATTTTTTACTTTTTTGAGTTGGTTGCTGAAATTCTACTGAAACAGGTTGAAACTCTTTTAGGGCAGGTAATGTGGTCTTCACACCCTCCGCAGGAACATCCAATTTCGCGGTCCATACAATTCCATTTAGGATCAAGCAACGAAGGTCATTCATGGCCCAATTCTTGTAAAAATGGGGCATTACGATCGCAAAGCCACGTCCGCCGTCGGCTCGCTGAACACACCAAGAAACAGCCTCACGCTTGGGGTTCCCGGGTGGCAACATAGAGGTAGCAATCGCGGTCACATTGGATGCTAGTCGGTTCTCATCTTTGCCAAAGTAGTTGTTGATGTACGGCTCGTCATGCAAGGTAAACTCTTTCCAGCCTCTCGATATCGGGTGTTCGATAGCGGCAACTGTAATGGTTGCGGCAGAATAGATTCTCGCCTCCCCCTGATGATGCGGGCAAGTTTTGTTCGCAAAGTAACCGCCCAACCAATTCAGCAGCGGATGCGCTCCATCAGCTTCTACATCTTGTCCCCACAGGCCAGTCGCATAGTGCACGCAGGCAATACCGCAGCCTCGCTCCATCATAGCGTCGAGTTTCGCCAAAATCATAGCTGTCTCAGGCATACGCTGTGGAGGAAAAGTATCACCGATGAAAACGACGCTGCTCGCCTCATCTAGTACCCGTTGTTCTTTAGGCCATTCGTCGTACCAATCCGCTTGAACGCTTGAAATATTGGCCATGTTTTCGAGGCAATACTTCATGAGTCGCCCCCCTGCCGCAACCTCGTGCGAACCTGGCGGATGGTTGCTCGGCCCCACAACGATTAGTATTCGAGTCTTCCGCTTCTCCCCCTGCGCAATGACAGCCGACGAAGTCATCCAACACAACAGAAAACAGATTGAGAGTAAGCGAATGAATTTCATGTTTTTGTCAATTCAGCCTCAGATTTATTAGATATCGTAACGGTAGTGCACTTCGTCGATACCATCTTCATAGTAGTCGATCAATCGGCCTGAAGTCTTAAATCTTGCCGACGTAACTAACGTTGAAGCATTGGCAACATCGGACGGAAACGCCATATAGATCGTCCGGCCTCCCCAACCTCGCACTTCATCAAAAATGCGTTGAAAGTCTTGAGGCTTAGTCCCCTGACCTTGCGTAACCAACTCCCAAGCCAACCAGTAAGCATCGTTGGTCTCAGGAATCTCGTCCACGTCGGTCAGTTTGATATCGTCGAGATTGAGTACAACGTCGCCAACTTCGCGGGCCGCCAATCGCATTCCGTAAACCAGCATCGACTCGCCCGGCGCATAATAATCAGCCTGCCGAATCTCTGGAACAAATCCGACTTGCATGTAAGTATATCGAGCATCCCGGTAGATGTCACCCTCGGTCGGATCGACGTAGTCGCTTGCATGCACGAATACTTTACGAGCATCCTGCTCCTTCATGATCTCGATCATCCAATTGAGCATTCGTGTCCCTTTTCCCGAGCGACGATGATCCCGTTGCAAATAGGTCCAAGAGAGCCCAAACGAACCATCTGTATCTGGAATGTGTTTAGCTCCGACGACGCCTATAACGGCTCGGTTCTCACACAAACAAAACTGGCCATCGATTCCCCGGCTATATGTTTCTTGAGCTTCCGCCGCATCGTCTTCGTCGTAGTCATGGATAATGCGTAACGCCATTTGAACGTCGCTAGACGTCATCGGTCTCAGCTCTAAATTGCCTTCAACGCGGCGAATCATGAACCTGATGTCCTCTGTCGGGAAGATGTGTGCGGACCTGCAAACGGAATTTTACTTCTTAAAAGCGTATTTCCGAGACGATCAGATATCCGCCTCGGAGATGCGGACCCACTTGCTTAGTCTAACAAATTCCCTCGCGATACATGGCGTTGATCGATTTTTCTTGCTTGAATTTTTTCTGCAATGTAGTCGATTGCAATTTGAGCATGAATTTTTTGACTGCAGGAAAAAATGTCTAGGCACAATGCGTGATGTTCAGGCCATGTGTGTGCGGCCAAATGCGATTCGGCAATGACAACGACGCCAGAAAGTCCATGGGGTGAAAATCGATGGAAGCAGCTTTGAACGACCGTAGCACCAGCCATTTCAGCAGCCGTCACAAGAATTGCCTCAAGAATGGACGGCTCCGTCGGCAATTTGACGCATTGAAAAAAATCTACCAACCAATGCCAACCTAAAATGTCCGATCCGCCGGATGGCGATTCATTGTCGAAAATCAAGTTGCCATCCTAGCGTTTTTCGTGCCGACGAGCGCATCAAACAAAGGGGACGCCATAAGAGTAGTGACAACAGCCATGATCACTAGAATAGCAAAGAGTGCTTCGCTGATCACCCCGCGTTGCAGTCCGACGTTGATAATGATAAGTTCCATCAGGCCGCGAGCGTTCATGAGCGTTCCTATGCCAAGCGCTTCTCGATGGGGCAGCCCTGTCAAACGAGCGGCCAGCCAGCATGCACCAAATTTACCAGCGACTGCGGCAACAAGCACCAATCCACACATTCCCCATAGGTAGGCGGAATTAAGCAATCCAATCTTGGTGTTCAGACCAGAATAGGTAAAGAACAACGGCAATAAGAGAGCAACCGCCAAAGGCTGTATCTTTGCGATTAAATCTCTGGACATGACACCACGGGGAATGCAAGCACCGATTACAAACGCACCAAAGACCGCATGCAAATGGATTTTATCTGTAAACCAAGCGGCAAATGCCATTACCGCTAAGCCAACCACCAATCCTGTATCACTTAATGTCTCATCTTTTTCGATCCACCAATGCTTGCAACGACCTAACAATGGCCTCACTACCAACAGCGCTACCGATACAAACAACACACCTCCACCAATACTCCAAGAAGCGTGGCTCACATTCGAATCGAAGCTAGCCAGGACCACCGCGAGTAAGCACCACGCCATCGCGTCGTCGATAGCTCCTGCACCAATTGCCACGGTACCCATTAAGGTCCCGGCAAGTCCTTTGAAATGAATGATTCGAGCCAGCATCGGAAATGCTGTGATGCACATCGATGCACCCAAAAACAACATGGCTTCTGAAAGCTTCGTTTCTTTCGGAAACAACTCCGTCGAGTGGAAGAAATACCATCCAAGACCGGCCCCTAAGACGAATGGAGCAATTATGCCAGCCAGCGAAACCGCTAGTGAACTCTTGAAGTGACTCCGCACAATATCGACTCGAAACTCTAGGCCGACCACAAACATGTACAGTGCAAGCCCCAACTGCGACGCAGGAAAGAGATATGACTGCGTATCGCGCGTTAGTTGCTTTTTATCCCAAGGGAAGATCGCTTGCTGCAATTCCGGTAGGACCAAACCAAAAAGCGACGGACCCAGCAGAACCCCTGCAATCATTTCCGCAACAACCTGGGGCTGACCGAATCGTTTCGCAATCACACCAACGATCCTGCAAAAAATCAGAATGACTCCGATTTGAAAGAAGAAATGCACAGCTAGATTTAAGTTGCTAACAGTATTCATGATGCCGTGAACGTTGTTTCATATGAGTTAAGACCAAGGGTTCTTCTCTTGCTCGTGGGGCTTTCGAGCACTTCGCAGCAAAGATACCAACTGTGTAAGCTCCTTCTTGCTTAGATGCCCCAGCTGTTTGGTATGGCATTGCTGTAGCGATTCATCGATTTCGTCCAAGAGGCCCAGCCCTCCTTTTGTAATGCTGATCAACACCAACCGCCGATTCTCTGACGGACGCGTTCGCTGAATCAAGGCGGCTGTTTCTAATTTGTCCAGCATGCGTGTGATATCGGGCGATTTGGAAATCATCCGATCTGCAATGGTTAACGTGGGGACCGGCGCTGGCTGATGTGCCGCAAGCAATCGCAAGACGTTGTACTGTTGCGAAGTAATCCCTCTCGGACCAAATACCTTATCTTCGATTGCGCGCAGCCGATCATAAGTTCGCCAAAGGTTGAGGTAGGTCTCTTGCTCAAGCGAATCAAATCTACCGGTCCGCGGATTATTTGAAGATTTGGCCATAATCCGCGATTATAGTCGTGCAAACAACTGTTGTCTAGACATCTATTTGGTCAATCGCATTTGGCAGGGCTATTGTCCTGGGTTCCACCAATCGTTCAGCTTTGCTTGCAGGTCGGCTACGCGCGTCTTTTCTGAATCCGCAAGATTGCGAATTTCTGTCGGGTCCGTATCCAGCTGGTATAGCTCTATTTTTTCCGTTGACTCGACGCTCGGATTCGGAATAATCAATTTCGTGTTGCCGTCGATGACCCAGCGCCAACGCAGACTCTTGGCCGGTACATCGAGGTCGTTCGAGTTGTGAGTAAAGCACTCGCCAAATAGCGTCTTTCGCGATTTGACCGCTGCTTCGTCTAGTAAATTGATACCGGGCAGGGACTTATCAACTGGTAAACCCAAGGCACTTCGCAACGTTGGCATCAAGTCAATCGACTGAGCCAAGTCCGCCGACATTTTCGGAGCAATCTTTTTTGGCCAATGAACCATGATGGGTGTTCTTAAACCGCCATCGTACTGGGACTGCTTGGACTTCGGCGCATAACGCGGGTTGTCCGGGCTCTGAATCCAACCATTGTCTGCAACATAAACAACGATCGTGTTTTCCGACTGGCCGCGTTCTTTTAGTCCATCCATCAACTGTCCAACCGATTCGTCAAACCATTCAACCATTGCCCAGTATTTGGCAATGTGAATTGAATCGGTTTTATCTTTGTACTTTTCGAGCAAGCGTTCAGGTGGTGTGTGCGGGTCGTGCGGCAATAAAGGCGCATACCATACGAAGAACGGTGACTTCGATGCGATGCTCTTGTCCATGAACGACATGATCGGTTCCATTGTCTTGCGACCAATCACAAGTCCATCGTCGCCGTGTCGTCCACCCTGTGTCATGCCATCGGTAAATCCGCCACGGGAGTAATGCCCCTGCCACCACTTGCCGGTTTGTAACGATAGGTAACCATTTTCCTTCAAAAGTTTTGGCAACGTAACGCATGACTCGAGGTACTTATTCATTCTCTCTCTCTCTCGCTGAAACTCAGGCGAGCGATTGAATTCCGCGTTGGTCATGCCGACCGGTATGGGCGGATCGTTGGATGTGATTTTGTTTTGATGCGGGTACATGCCTGTGATGATGCTAGCCAAGCTCGGGCAACAAAGGCTAGAGGTCACATATCCGCGCCGAAAAGTCAGACTGTTTTGAGCGAGTCGATCGATGTTGGGGGTTTGAATAATTTTGTGCCCCATGAATCCATAGTCAGTCCAAGCGTGATCATCGGAAATAATCATGACAACATTGGGTCGATCGGCTGCGTGCGATGAAAGAATTCCAACGCATAAAAGGCAAGCAGCAAGGAGTCCGGCGAGTGTTTTCAAAGTAAAGTCTCTTTATGGTAGTGAACTGTTTTTGGTCTCGTCGCAGCCACAATCGTAGTCCATTTCAATAGGAAAAGGCAACTACATATCCGATATTTGGACATGCCGCCGGCTTCACGCCGGGGGTACTGACCATCTACCTACAATAAGTTGTCCACAATGACGTTCCATCAGGCCAACAATTCGGTGCGGACTTGCTCTATTTTACGGAGCGGTATTGCTTCTAGGTCTTGGAGTTCCGTGGTAGGATTGTAATATGCCACGAAAACCATCAGGGATGTAAACTCAAGATACGAGCGGCGGTTGCCTGTCCGAAAACCGGGGCTAACGCCCATCGGCTAATTGTTGCGATTGCGTCTTCGACTAAATCAAAAAGCCCGCGAGCCCGCGAGCTCGATGGAGATCTTAAGTCCACGCCTTGCGGGCTGGCCCTATCTGGTGAATGGGATAAACTGTGTAATCGCTGAATCGACTCTGCATGCAACGCTGTCGCTTCAGTTTAGCCGTATACGTTTTCCCCGTTCCCTTTTTAAGTTGACCCATGGGCTCCGCAAAGACTGCTATCTCCCCAACTCGTGCTGAAGACTATCCAGAGTGGTATCAGCAGGTTATCAAGGGTGCCGATCTAGCTGAAAACTCGGCTGTGCGAGGTTGCATGGTCATCAAACCTTGGGGTTACGCGATTTGGGAGAATATGCAGCGGGTTTTGGACCAGATGTTCAAGGACACGGGTCACCAAAACGCTTATTTCCCGCTCTTTATTCCTATGAGTTTCCTCGAAAAGGAAGCCAAACACGTCGAGGGATTTGCCAAGGAATGCGCTGTTGTTACGCACCACCGGCTTGAACCAGACGGCAAAGGTGGATTACGGCCAGCTGGCTTGCTCGAAGAGCCTCTCATCGTGCGGCCAACAAGCGAAACCATTATCGGTGCTACTTATGCGAAATGGGTGCAATCGTATCGCGATTTACCCATTCTGATCAATCAGTGGGCCAACGTCGTTCGATGGGAGATGCGGACGCGGTTGTTCTTGCGAACGACTGAATTTCTTTGGCAAGAGGGACACACCGTGCATGCAACCGCAGAAGAAGCAATGGAGGAGACAAGCGAAATGCTTGAGGTCTACGCTGACTTTGTCGAAAACTATATGGCGGTTCCAGTCATTAAAGGCGAAAAGACCAAAGGCGAACGCTTTCCAGGCGCTGTGACAACGCTGTCCATCGAAGCCATGATGCAAGACCGTAAAGCATTGCAAGCTGGCACGTCACACTTTCTCGGCCAAAATTTTTCCAAGGCGCAAGAGATCAAGTTTCAGGACAAGAACGGTGAGGTGGCCTACGCATGGACAACCTCATGGGGTGTTTCAACGCGATTGGTCGGCGCTCTCATCATGACTCATTCGGATGACGATGGTTTGGTGCTGCCACCTCGTTTGGCTCCTTCTCAAATTGTCATCATCCCTATCTACCGCGACGAGACTCAGAAGACCGAAGTGCTCGAGTACTGCACATCGCTTAAAAAAGACTTGGCTTCGCATATGTACTCGGAACAAAAAGTTCGCGTCGAAATCGATAATCGCGACATGCGCGGCGGCGACAAAAAATGGTACCACATTAAACGAGGAGTACCGATACGAGTCGAGGTTGGCCCCAAGGACATTGCCAATGGTGCCGCGTTTGTCGGTCGGCGAGATACCAACCAGAGCCAGTCCATACCTCGCTCCGAATTGGTCGCAGGCATCTCAAAGCTACTGCAAGAGGTGCAAGACAATCTCTTCCAACGTGCACTTGCAATGCAAAAGGCCAATACAGTTGAATTGAAATCGGAGTCGGAGTTTCGCAGCTTCTTCCAACCAGACGATGAGCAAGGGCGATCGACTGGTGGTGGATTCGCCAAGTGTTGGTTTGCCAGTGAAGAAGCCGTTCAGCCCCTGCTGGACGAGCTCAAAGTGACGATCCGCTGCATCCCCCTCGGCGAGCCGTCAGGGGAAGGGACTTGTTTCATTACAGGACAACCCACCAAAACGCGAGCGATCTTCGCTAAGTCATATTGATGGGCATTGTGAATTTTGAGCCTCAATGCGCTAGCATGAGGGCCGGATTCGAGGGTGATCCTGGTCTTCCAGCCCGCTCGCTAGTGCGTTGCGGCTCAAGGTGAGTGCCTTTTAGGTCAAGCCTGCGGTATTATCGTTCAGGCTAGCAGCGCTGGCAGCCTGTCCTACGTTACCGAGTTGCGATGCAATTTTGAAGCGGCTTGAGGATGCTCTCTACGATGTAGCTATCCATGAGCTCACGCAGCAATGTCTCCAACCGAAGGACTTCAGTCTTGAAATCCTCGTCAGGGCCGAGTGAATCAAAACGACGCACCGTGATATAAACGCTAAGCAAATCGTCGCTGTATTCTCCCGACTTCGCCTGAAACACCGTGGTTCGAGTCTCGAAATGGATGCGAGCATGAGTTCGGAAAACGTCGTCAAGCGACATTTGAATCACAGGCTCGTAGCTCATTAACTGCGAACCTGTCCGCTGAGACATCGCGTCAAACCCCATCGGCATGCCAATCGCATCGGCCAGAATCTGATTGTGGTTTCCGCGACAAGCGTAATCAAAGCCATACATTAATCCGATTGACTCGCAATCGAGTTTGCTGATGGCCATCGTGTGAGGGACCACGTCAAGCACTTCACAATGCTGGTCCATCGCCTCCTCTAACGAATTTGGATTGACGATTCCGCTGCACATGCGACGCGGTTCGGCGGCGATCCAGCGATACGCGCCATGTTCCTTGTCCTCTTCCAGGATAAACTCGCCGCGTTCACGTTGATAGAAATGGCGGAGTTTCGGATACCGACGTTGCATTTGTTCAAAAAAATGCAAAACGGTTTCTCTCTGGTTCGGAAGATCCATCTCCGTGTGCAAATGCATGTTGATGTAGAAATCATCACTCAGTGAACTGTAGGGATTCATCACGTTGTTATCTCCTCGCAACCTAGGGTGTTGTTCATCCAATCTCAGCCATGCTCTTCGCGTGCAAGTATATGGGGAGGCCCAAATGTTTCAAAGGCTTGACAGGTCAATGACCAAAGAATCGCTCGCGACCAGAATTTGAGATGGGGTGCTCAACGGCATTTTTGCGGTTGCCCGAGCCAAGCCCAACGGATCGGACTCACCCGCCAAAGGGTTGATATGGGTCAAAATCAACCGTGGAATACCTGCCTTCGCTGCACTTTCCAAAACGGCACTGGTCCAACTATGCCCTGTTTTGATGGCCAAATCGATCCATTCGTCGGAAAAATTGCATTCGTGGATCAGCCAATCGACACCTTGTATCTCGCGCCAGTATTCCGACTGCGGGGAAGCGGTAGTATCGGTAATATAGGCAATTGACAGCGTGGGCCAATTGATTCGATAGCCGACACTGCCACCCGGGTGATCAAGCGGAAACCAACGACAGCTTGCGCCATTTAACAAAAATTCTCGTCCAAAGTCCTCGATTGCATGCCATTCGATGGGCGGCAAAACCGGAAACATCAGCTCGTGAAAAAGGTGCGTTTTGATAGCTTCAATCTTGGCCCGCTCGCCGTAGACATGAATCTTTCGCAACGGTGTAACGGCCACAAAATCCAGAAAGAAAGTCAATCCGAAAACATGGTCCAGATGGGCATGGCTCAGAAGAATAGAGATCTCTTCTTGATGCAAAAGCGATTCCACGCGAAATAGCCCGCTACCAGCATCGAGCATGAGGCTGGCTTCCGGGATAAAAAAACAACTAGTGTGTCGGGTTGCACTGGGATGGTAGCCGGCCGTTCCTAAGCAGTGCAGTTTCATGCGTTGTCAGCTCCAGTAGGTTTAAGCGGGTCCACAAACGAATAGTGCGGTTTAGACACATTATAACTCATCGCGAGGCATTTGGGGCCTAGATGATGCCCGAGTTGCCGTTTGTATCCGGAATTAGATAAGGTATAACTTTCGCATGGCAATCACATCAAAAATAATGATAATCGGCGTCGGCGACGACGGGGCAGAAGGTTTGACAAAGCATGCGGCGGATTGCATCCAAGCGGCAAGTGTTCTTGTAGGCTCGCCTAGCTTACTCGCCAAGTTTCCTAATTTTGCTGGCCGTAAGGAAATAATTGGGGCGGATCTGGACCGGCTCGCGAATTCCTTGGATCTGTCCGACCACCCAACGGTTGTACTGGCAAGCGGCGATCCATTGTTTTATGGAACTGCTAGGTTTCTATGCGATCGACTCGGCAAAGACCGTTTCGATGTCTTGCCGCACGTCAGCAGCATGCAATTGGCCTTCGCGCGAGTCAAAGAGAGTTGGGACGAAGCGTATTTGACCAATCTCGCTTCGCAACCTCTCGAGCGGGTTGTCGATCGCATTCGGTCTGCAGAAAAAGTCGGTATCTTTACGTCGGAAGATGTACCGCCGTCAAGATTGGCCGAAGAATTGCTTTCCAAGGGGATTTCGTATTTTACCGTTTACGTTTGTGAAAATTTGGGTTCGCCAGACGAACGCGTCACTCGGAGCGCGCTGGTCGATATCGTTAACCAACGCTTTGCTCCATTGAACGTCATGGTAATGGTCAGGCAAAGTGGTGTACCTGACAAACAATCTGAATCAGACAACCGCCGATTGTTTGGAAATCCGGACGAGCTCTTTCGCCAGAGCAAGCCAAAACGTGGGTTACTAACTCCCAACGAAGTGCGATCGATCGCGTTGGGCGAAATGAATCTAAGATCAACTTCTATCATTTGGGACATCGGTGCAGGTAGTGGTTCGGTAGCCATCGAAGCGGCACAAATCGCTCGCAACGGAAAAGCGTACGCGATCGAAATGGATGCGGAAGACTATAACCTATTAGTTGAAAACGCACGGCATTTTGGGGTAACCAATCTTGTACCAGTCTTGGGTGAAGCTCCAAAGGCCTGGGAATCGCTCCCCGATCCAGAAGCTATCTTCGTGGGAGGGACGGGCAGAGCGGTAACCGAACTCGTGTCGCACGCTTGGCCTCGTCTTCAGCCAGGAGGATGTCTTATAGCCAACATGATGAGCATGGATTACGTTGTCGCGCTACAGCAGTTGTTCGTTGCGAAGATGGGGATCGAACCGATGCTTTGGATGGTTCAAATCTCGCGAGGCAATTATCAAATGGATAAATTGCGACTTGAGTCCTGCAACCCAAGCTTCCTGCTCAAAGCCGTAAAAACCACGTAGGTCAGGATTATCCATAAGCCGTAAGTAAACATTCGCCGAAGGCGTGGCGGCGATGTGAGCGGCATGGCGCTAGCCGCCGGTGTC